>NZ_JBFUGT010000090.1:0-24302 GCF_056402775.1 Rhodococcus sp. P3_B8 | reverse complement strand
CTTCTACCGCGGTCCCGGCGCCCAGCACCTGGCGCTGGCCACCAACGACATCCTCACCGCCGTCGACCAGCTCACCGCCGRGGGCGTCGAATTCCTGGCCACCCCCGACTCCTACTACGAGGACCCCGAACTGCGGGCCCGGATCGGCAACGTCCGCGCCCCGATCGCCGAACTGCAGAAACGCGGCATCCTCGTCGACCGCGACGAAGACGGCTACCTGCTGCAGATCTTCACCAAACCCCTCGTCGACCGCCCCACCGTGTTCTTCGAACTCATCGAACGCCACGGCTCCCTCGGCTTCGGCATCGGCAACTTCAAAGCCCTCTTCGAAGCCATCGAACGCGAACAAGCCGCCCGCGGAAACTTCTGAGCGGGCGGCAGTGCAGCGGGCGCGAGGCGGCGGGTCCGTTACCCGGGATCAGCGCACCCGCGGGGACTTCCGCGTGCTCACGGCGATGCGATTCCACGCGTTGATCGTGAGCACCAGCGAGATGAGCTGCGCCAGTTCCGTCTCCTCGAAGTACTCCTCCGCCTCCTCGTACACCGAGTCGGGGACGAAGCCCTCGGTCAGCACGGTGATCGCCTCGGCGAGCGCGAACGCGGCACGCTCCTTGTCGGTGTACAGCCCGTGCGCCTCCTCCCACGCGCCCAGCAGGTACAGCTTCTGTTCGCTGATGCCGATCTTGCGGGCATCGGCGGTGTGCATGTCGATGCACCACGCACAGTGATTGATCTGAGAGCAACGGGTGAGCACCAGCTCGACCAGCTCCGGGTCGAGGCCCTGCCGTGCCGCGGCGTCGAGGGCGATCATCGCCTTGTAGACGGCGGGGGCCTTGCGGGCGAGGTCGACGCGGGTCTTGCGCTCTGTTGTGGTCATACGAGAACAGTAAGCGCGAAATAGCCCATCTGTATGGTTCAATTCGTGCATGGAAACTTGGGCCAATTCGGGTCTGGGCCGCGACCTCCATCTCGACCTCACCGCGTCCGGCGGCGGACGGGCGCCGGGGGTGCGCGCGAACCTGGTTTCCGCTCTGCGCGAGTCGATTCGATCGGGACGGCTCGTCGCAGGCACGACCCTCCCGCCGTCCCGCACCCTCGCCCTCGACCTCGGCATCGCCCGCAACACCGTCGCCGAGGCGTACTCCGAACTCGTGGCCGAGGGCTGGCTCACCGCCCGGCAGGGGTCGGGGACCCGGGTCGCCGATCGGGCAGGCGAGCCGGCCCGACGTCCGCACACCCGCTCCACGGCGGCGCCCCGACCGGCGTTGAGCCTGATGCCCGGTTCTCCCGACGTCGGGGAATTTCCGCGTGCCGCCTGGATGGCGTCGGCCCGCCGCGCGCTCTCCGCGGCACCCAACGACGCGTTCGGACCGGGTGATCCGCGGGGACGTCCCGAGCTCCGTCACGCTCTCGCCGAATACCTTTCTCGTGCACGAGGAGTGCGCACCGATCCCGACCACATCGTGGTCAGTGCGAGCTCGGGGCACGGACTGTGGTTGCTCGCCCGCGCCGTGAAGGGGCCGATCGCCGTCGAAGGGTATGGGCTGCATCTGCATCGCGAGCTGCTCGGCGATGCCGGCGTGTCCACCGTCCCCCTGC
The DNA here is from genome assembly GCF_056402775.1 of Rhodococcus sp. P3_B8. Lineage (NCBI taxonomy): Bacteria > Bacillati > Actinomycetota > Actinomycetes > Mycobacteriales > Nocardiaceae > Rhodococcus > Rhodococcus sp. P3_B8. The sequence goes on along the minus strand of NZ_JBFUGT010000090.1, from coordinate 22,703 downwards.
AACTCGACGCGCGCGGAGCGCAACCCCCGGATGCGACGGGCAGGCAACTGTCGGCGGCGTTGCTCACCCCGGCCCATCAATTCCCTACCGGCGGGCCGCTCCATCCCGGCAGGAGAACGGCTTTCGTGGAATGGGCACGTGCGACGGGGGCGATCGTGATCGAGGACGATTACGACGGGGAGTTCCGGTACGACCGCCAACCCGTCGGCGCCCTGCAGGGTCTGGCCCCGGACGAGGTGGCATACCTGGGCACGGTGAGCAAGACCCTCTCCCCCGCGATCCGCGTGGGCTGGATGGTGCTGCCGGAACGCCTGATCGACCGTGTTCTGGCAGTCAAGGGCGGATACGAGAGATGGGTCAGCGCGACGGACCAGCTCACCCTGGCAGACTTCATCGAGAGGGGCGCATTCGATCGGCACGTCCGCAGGATGCGCACCCTCTACCGTCGCCGGCGCGACACCCTCGTCGAAACCCTCGCCGCCCGTGCACCACACGTGCACGTCACCGGCATCGCGGCCGGTTTGCACGCCGTACTCGAACTTCCCGACGGGACCGAGGCGGCCACCGTCGACCGGGCCGCGTCCCTCGGTCTCGCAGTGGAGGGTCTGCGCACGTTCCGTCATCCCCACGGTCCCGCGGACCGGTCCGACGGACTCGTCGTCGGCTACAGCACGCCGTCGTCCGCGCGTTTCTCGGCCACTCTCGACGCCCTGTGCCGCGCGCTGCCCACTCCGTGAGCAGAATTTCCTATGGGACTGGTCGGAATGCGTGTCGTGCGGTTACAGTCTGATCCGTGACCGAATCCGGCGTGATCGACTCAGGTGAGCTGCTGACGCGGCGTCGCCATGTCGATTTCGCACTGGTGTGTACCTCGAGGTGTCCGATCTCCTGATCGGACCCGTCCCCGGCGTGACGTTTCACGCCGGGTTCTTCCTGCACACCCTCGTTTTCGAAGGATTCGTACTGTCATGACCACTGCATCCGTTTCGCATCTCGCGTCGGTCATCGGCGCCACCCGCGACGCCGTGTCCGAGGATTCCGCGAACGCTCACGTCGTCTTCCGCGCCTCCGCGCAGGCGCACGACGCCGTCGCGAGCACCGTCACGCTCGGCAAGTACAGCGTCGAGGTGGACGAGCCACCGGCGCTCGGCGGCGACAATTCGGCGGCCAATCCCGTGGAGTACTACCTCGCGTCGCTGCTCTCGTGCCAGGTGGTCACGTACCGCTTCTGGGCCGAGAAGCTCGGTGTCCGCGTCGACGACATCTCGGCGCGGGCGGAGGGCGACCTCGACGTACGCGGGTTCTTCGGCTTCGACGACGCCGTCCGTGCCGGGTTCGGCGAGGTGCGGGTCGTCGTGACGCTGACCGGCCCGGAATCGCGGGAGCGCTACCTCGAACTGCAGGAGGCGGTGGATGCGCACTGCCCCGTCCTCGACCTGACCCGCAATCAGACCCCGGTCCGCACCGTGGTCGAAACACTCACCGGCGAAAACTGATTCACCACATCCACCTCACCGAATCTGGAGCACACCACTCGTGACCGAGAGCATCGATCCCACCGTCAACTGGTCGTTCGAGACCAAGCAGATCCACGCCGGGCAGACGTCCGACGCGACCACCAAGGCGCGGGCGCTGCCGATCTACCAGACCACCTCGTACACGTTCGACAGCACCGATCACGCTGCCGCGCTGTTCGGTCTGGCCGAGCCGGGCAACATCTACACCCGCATCATGAACCCCACCCAGGACGCGGTCGAGCAGCGCATCGCCGCCCTCGAGGGCGGCGTCGCCGCACTACTGCTGTCCTCCGGGCAGGCCGCGGAAACCTTTGCGGTGCTGAACCTCGCGGAGGCGGGCGACCACATCGTCTCCAGCCCGTACCTGTACGGCGGCACCTACAACCTCTTCCACTACACGCTGCCCAAGCTCGGCATCGAGGTGTCGTTCGTGGAGGACCCCGACGACCTCGAGCAGTGGCGCAGCGCCGTGCGCCCGAACACCAAGGCGTTCTACGGCGAGACGATCGCCAACCCGAAGAACCACATCCTGGACATCCCGGGAATCTCGAAGGTCGGCCACGACAACGGGATCCCGCTGATCGTCGACAACACGGTGGCCACACCGTATCTGCTGCAGCCGCTGAAGCACGGCGCCGACATCGTGGTGCACTCGGCCACCAAGTACCTCGGCGGTCACGGCACGGCGATCGCCGGTGTCATCGTCGACGGCGGCACGTTCGACTGGACCCAGGGCCGCCACGGCAACTTCACCACGCCGGACCCGAGCTACCACGGTGTCGTCTTCGCGGACCTCGGCGCCCCGGCCTACGCGCTGAAGGCGCGCGTGCAGTTGCTCCGCGACCTGGGTTCCGCGGTCGCCCCGTTCAACGCATTCCTCATCGCGCAGGGCATCGAGACCCTCAGCCTGCGCGTGGAGCGGCACGTCGCCAACGCCCAGAAGGTGGCCGAGTTCCTCGAGGCCCGCCCAGAGGTCACGTCCGTGGCGTACGCGGGTCTGCCGTCCTCGCAGTGGCACGAGCGCGCACGGCAGCTCACCCCGAAGGGTCCGGGTGCGATCGTGACGTTCGAACTGGCCGGCGGTGTCGATGCCGGCAAGAAGTTCGTGAACGCGCTCACCCTGCACAGTCACGTCGCGAACATCGGCGACGTGCGCTCGCTGGTGATCCACCCGGCGTCGACGACGCACTCGCAGCTCACCCCGGAGGAGCAGCTCGCCGCCGGTGTGACTCCCGGACTGGTCCGGCTGGCTGTCGGCATCGAGGGTATCGACGACATCCTCGCCGACCTCGAGACCGGATTCACTGCAGCCGCAGTCTGATCCGATGCCGGGAGGCCGGGGCGCCCGCCTCGGCCTCCCGGCGCTTTCAGATCATGGCGCGCATCATTCCCTGCGGTTCGCCGCCGAGCTGGGTGAGCGCGCTCGCGTGGTTGGTGGGTCCGGGCACGTGAACCGCGTGGGCCAGGCCGGCGTGCGCGTCCCGCCAGAACCGTTGCATCGGAGTCTTGTAGTGCAGCGCGCCGCCGCCGGCGCGCGCGAAGATCTCGTCCACGGCACGCACCGCACGCCAGGCCGCGGCGATCTGGGTGCGGCGTCCGATCGCCCGCTCCTCGAACGTGATCTCCTTGCCCGCGTCGACCTTGTCGTAGAACCGGTCGGCGGTCTCGATGAGGGAGACCCGCGACGCATTGATCTCGGCGGCGGACTCTCCTATCGCACTGAGCACGTAGGGATCCTCCTTGATCTTCTGGCCCGTAATGGCGACGCGGTCCTTCTGCACCGCGATGTGACAGGCCAGCGCGCCCTCGGTGATGCCGATGACGGCGGCGGTGATGCCGAGCGGGAACATGCACGAGTACGGCATGTTGAACAACGGCTCCGGCCTGCCCGCCTCCTTCTGCGCACGTCCGTCCATCACCTTCGCCGCGTTCAACGTCCGGTAGCCCGGGACGAAGGCACCGTCGACGATCAGGTCCTTGCTTCCCGTTCCGCGCAGGCCGATGACGTCCCACGTGTCCTCGACGATCTGATAGTCGGTGCGCGGCAGAATCACGTGCAGCGACGACGGCGGCACCGCGATGCCACCCTCGCCGTCGCCGACCATCGCCCCGAGGAAGGCCCACTGACAGTGGTCGGTTCCGGACGAGAACGACCACCGTCCCGTCAGGACGTACCCGCCGTCGACCGGTGTCGCGACACCCATGGGCGCATACGGCGACGCCATCCACGTGTCGTTGTCCTCGCCCCAGATCTCCTCCTGCACCTGCGGGTCGGCGAACGCCAGTTCCCACGGGTGCACGCCGACGATCCCGGTGACCCATCCGCTCGCACCGTCGAGTGCGGCGACTCCCATGACGGTCTCGGCGAACTCGCGGGGGTGCACCTCGTAGCCGCCGTAGAGCTTGGGCTGCAGCAACCGGATCGCGCCGGAGTCGCGCAGGAGGGCTGCGGCGGTGTCGGTGAGCCGGCAATCCGCCTCCGACCGGACGGCCTGCCCGCGAATCTCCTCGGCGACGCCGTCGATTCTGTCGAGAACCTGTCCCATCGGGACTCCCTTCCACCACGAGTAGAACACGTTCTAGTCAATATAGCGCCGGAGGTGGCAATTCCGGGCCGATCCGCACCCCACGCTTGAAAGTTCGTTATCCCTAAATCTATAGTGCGGATATACGAATCAGCAGGTAGATCCGCAGACCACGACCAGGAGCTCCGTGAGCATCGAGGCACCCCGCCCTCTCCTCCCGCGCCGCACGCCCCGCAAGGGCAGTATCCGAACTGTCGCGCTCATCGGGCCCGCCTTCGTGGCTGCCATCGCGTACGTCGACCCCGGAAACGTGGCCGCCAACCTCACCGCGGGCGCGAAGTACGGGTACCTACTCGTCTGGGTCCTCGTTCTCGCCAATGCCATGGCCGTGCTGGTGCAGTACCTGTCTGCGAAACTCGGGCTGGTCACCGGCAAATCACTGCCCGAAATGCTGGGGACCCGCCTGCGGACCGGGAACCGTCGCGCGTTCTGGCTGCAGGCGGAGGCGATGGCGATCGCGACCGACCTCGCCGAGGTGATCGGCGGCGCGATCGCACTCAATCTCCTGTTCGGCGTTCCCCTCTTCGTCGGAGGGCTGATCACGGGCGTCGTGTCGATGGGCATCCTGTCGATCCAGAGCCGCCGCGGTCAGCGGACGTTCGAGTTCGTCGTGATGGGACTCCTGACGATCATCACCGTCGGGTTCCTCACCGGGCTCGCGTTCACCGACGTGTCGGGTACGGACGCGCTCGCCGGACTCGTGCCGCGTTTCGAGGGCACCGAGACGGTCCTGCTCGCCGCGAGCATGCTCGGCGCCACCGTGATGCCGCACGCGATCTACCTCCACTCCGCCCTCGCCCGCGACCGGCACGGGAACGACCTGGAAGGCCCCCGCCTCGCGCGACTGCTGCGGGTGACGAAGTGGGACGTGGTCGGTGCGCTGATCGTGGCAGGCGCGGTGAACATCGGCATGCTGCTGCTCGCCGCCTCCGCCCTGCGCGGCATTCCGGGCACCGACTCGATCGACGGCGCGCACGCCGCCATCCAGAGTTCGCTCGGCCCCACGGTCGCCGTCGTCTTCGCCGTCGGACTGCTGGCGTCCGGCCTGGCGTCCACGTCGATCGGCTGCGCCGCCGGCTCCGAGATCATGTACGGCCTGCTGTCGATGCGCATCCCCCTGTTGCTGCGCCGGGTGGTCACCCTGATTCCCGCACTGGTCGTGCTGGCGATCGGCGTCGATCCCACGTTCGCGCTCGTCCTCAGTCAGGTCGTTCTCAGCCTGTGCATCCCGTTCGCGGTGATTCCACTCGTGCGGATGACGTCGAGCCGCGACCTGATGGGCGTCCACCGCAACGCGACGGCCACCACGGTCGCCGCCTGGGTGGCGGCGTCGTTGATCGTCGTGCTCAACGTCTCGCTGCTGTGGCTGACGTTCACGGGTTCGGCCTGATCACTCGTGCCGCGGCGCGCCTGACACGACGCGCTCCAGCGCGTGCAGGTCCTCGGACAGCATCCGGAACATCCAGTAGGCCGCCACGAACGCGACGACGCTGCCGACGCACAGGACGCGGAGCGCGACGATCACCCGGGGCAGGTCCTCCGGGGGAATGAACGTGGCTCCCGCGATCCCGAGCAGCGGCACGGCGGCGGCCGCGGCGAGGAAGAACGTGCTGCGGCGCCCCAACCGCTTCAACATCCGGGCGTCGGACGCACTGATCTCGCCGTGCCTCAGAAACACCGGGTAGAGGCAGCGGACGGCGTAGAAGTTCACGAAGAAGAACGGGTAGACCACCGCGATCGCTCCGCACACGAGCTGAGATGCGGTGAAGTGGACGATCGTGTTCCACGGAACCTGACTGCCGCTCACCTCCAACGTGATCGGCACGACGAGGCCGCTGACGATCCACAGCCCGAGGCAGAGCAGTGCACACCGCTGGCCGAGAAGCAGGGTGTCCCGGCGCGCCCGGGCGAGCTGGGCGCCGGTGTAGACCCGCCCCCGGCGCAGCCCGCCGGCCACCATCGTCAGGTAGATCACCATCGACACCGTGCCCACGGCTCCGATGAGGAACGCGACCGTGTAGTCGATCCGGGTGATCCGCTCGAAGTTCTCCTGCGCGGCGGGCGGCAGCTTGCTGATGATCAGGGTGCTGTTGTGCTGGTAGCTGTAGAGGATCGCCAGCAGGTTGGGAACTGCGATGGCCAGGAACATGATCGGGTGCGTCCACCGCCGCATCCGCAGCCGCCAGCTTCCCGGCGGCGGATCGACCAGATCTCGGGCGTGCGCGTCGAGGCAGACGTCGAGCTGCTGGGCTAGTTCGGCACCGGAGGAGAACCGATCCTTCGGTGCCGGCGCCAGCGATTTCAGCAACACTCGCCGCAGCGCGTTCGGACAGTCGGCGGGCAGCGCGTCGGCGGCCGGTTCGTCCGGTCCGCGCCGCCGCGCGAGCATCGCGTCGAGAGTGGTGCGGTCGCCGGGCGGGTGGGAGTGCAGTTCGGCTTCGCTGTCGTCGAAAGGTCTTCTGCCGGTCAGCAACTCCCACAGGACGACCGCGAGCGAATACAGGTCGCTGCGGGTGTCGAGATCGCCGGGTGCGCCCGGCCGGTCCGGGTGGATCGCCTCGAGCTGTTCGGGTGACATGTAGGCCAGCGAGCCGCCGAAGTACGCGACCGGACTCGACCCGGCGACGTTGCGGCTGAAGCTGATGTTGAAGTCGGCGAGCTTGGGGACGCCCTCCGTCGTCAGCAACACGTTCGCCGGTTTGACGTCGCGGTGCAGGACGCCGTGGCGTCCGGCGTAGTCGAGCGCCTCCGCGAGCCGCCGGCCGAGCCAGGCGACCGTCTCGGGCCAGGTCAGCGTCGCGATCTCCCGGCGCACCCCGGATTCGCTGGGCCGGATCTCGCCTCGCCCGACCAGGGCCCGGTCGATCGCGTCCAGCAGCACGGCGCCGCTGCGCGCTTCCGGCGGAGTCTCACGGACCCGCCCGACCACGTCGAGCAGGGTGCCGCCCGGCACGTACTGCATGTACAGCAGTCTCAGGTCACGGCCCGCGAGGAGGCGTTGATCGAAGACCCGGACGATGTAGTCGTGGTCGAACTGGGCCAGAGTCTGCGGCTCGGTGCCGTGGTCCAGGGAAATCTTGACGGCGACCATCCGTTGCAGCGACCGCTGCCGGGCCAGGAACACCCGCGCGAACGCGCCCCTGCCGAGACCGGTCACGAGATCGAAATCGTCGATCCGCTGGCCCACCTCCAGATCGTCGAGCGTTCCGCCGCTCCCCGGAGACACCGACAGCGTCGTCTCCCCGCGATGGAGCGCCGTGCTCTGGTACTCGCCGGTGCCGAGCAGTTCGTCGAGCTCACCGGCCTGACCCGGAAAATTCTGCGTGTATTCGCTCGCCTCGACCGACTCCCCGCTGCGCCGCCGGATGTGGAACTCCTCGTACAGCAGATCCGGCGGCAACGGCCACCGCCGCAGTTCCGGCAGCTCCTCACAGTATTGGTCGAGCCGCTTCGGGTGGTCGCCGCGCAGCCAGCGGTTCTCGAGGTCGACCTTGACGAGTTCGATGAGCGTGACCCGGCGGAGCGCGGGAGACACGGGCAGGTAGGCGACCAGATCGGGCGCGGACGACGAGGACTCCCAGGCACTGGCGAAGCGCGCGACGGCGTCGCCGACCGCCGTGTCCGACACCCAGGCCTGCTCGGAAGCGGCCGGTGAACCTCGCCGGGAGGGCATGAAAGCCATGGTAGCTGGCCACAGCCGGCCGACTACTGCAGTTCCGACACCGGGGTCGACGGGTCGATGGTGACGCCGATCCGCGCCAGATTGCCGTGCAGCACTTGCCAGATCGACACCTCCAGGAACTCGGCCAGCTCGTCGCTGCCGAGCGCCGACTGCGGGTTGCTCAGCCACCGGTTGACGCTGGCATCCACGAGTCCCACCAACCCGAAGGCCAGCGACTCGGCGAGATCCGAATTGCCGGCCACCGTGTCGAGGACCGTCGCGAGCAGACCGGACAGCTGGAGCGCGATCGCGGTCTTCGTTCCGGTCACCACACGCGAGCCGGTGGTGCGCCTGCTCGGCGATCCGGTGCCGAGGAATTGGTGGAGCCGTGGATATTCCACGATCCACCGCAGGTACGTCTCGACCGCGCGCGCGATCGCCTCGCCGACGGTCCCCTCCGGTGTCAACGTGGGCGCGAGGTCCGCCATCAGTCGTTCGATGATGCGTCCGCGCAGCTGCTCGTCGAGGTCGCCACGATCGGTGAAGATCCGGTAGACCACCGACCGCGGCACGTCGGCGCGGTTCGCGATCTGCTGGACGCCCACGTCGGGGCCGTCCTCGTTGATGGCGTCCATCGCGGCTTCGAGAATCCGGCTTCGGCGTTCCGCCTTGTGGTCCTCCCAGCGCGTGGCGCGGCCGTCGCCCTGGGGCGACGCGGCGGTTTCCACTTTGTCCGGCATCACGCACACGTTACCCATCCAACTGTTGACTGGACAGACTGTCTCACATACTTTTGTGAGACAGGGTGTCACACACACATTTCTCCGGACTCTAGGGAGCGCAATGGGTAACAGGGTGTTCGTCGTCGGCGTCGGGATGACGAAGTTCGAGAAGCCGGGTGCACGCGAGTGGGACTACCCCGACATGGCGCGCGAGGCCGGCGGCAGGGCACTCGCGGACGCCGGAATCGAGTACGGGCTCGTGGAGCAGGCATACGTCGGATACGTGTACGGCGAATCGACGTCGGGACAGCGGGCCGTCTACGAACTCGGCCTCACCGGCATTCCCATCGTGAACGTCAACAACAACTGTTCGACGGGGTCGACCGCACTCTTCCTCGCCACGCAGGCCGTCCGGAGCGGTCAGGTCGACTGCACGCTCGCGCTGGGCTTCGAGAAGATGCAGGCCGGTTCGCTCGGGTCCACGTACGACGACCGGGAACAGCCGATGATGCGCCATCTCCTCGCGCTCGCCGAACTTCAGGAGTTCGCGATGCCGCCGGCCCCCTACATGTTCGGCGCCGCGGGCAAGGAACACATGGAACGCTTCGGGACCACGGCGGAACAGTTCGCCAAGATCGGCGTGAAGAACCACCGCCACTCACAGAACAACCCGTACGCCCAGTTCCAGGACGAGTACACACTCGACGAGATCCTCGGCTCGAAGCCGATCTACGGGCCCCTCACCAAACTGCAGTGCTCCCCCACCTCCGACGGCTCCGGCGCCGTCGTCGTCGTGAGCGAGGAGTTCGTCGACAAGCACGACCTCGCCGGGCAGGCCGTGGAGATCGTCGGCCAGTCCATGGTCACCGACCTCCCGAGCACATTCGACGACCGGAGCGCGATCAGCCTGGTCGGCGCGGACATGACCCGCACGGCCGCGGCCCGCGTGTACGAACAGGCCGGCATCGGACCGGACGACATCGACGTCATCGAACTCCACGACTGCTTCTCCACCAACGAACTGCTGACCTACGAGGCGCTCGGCCTGTGCGGCCAGGGCGAGGGCGGCAAACTCGTCGACAACGACGACACCACGTACGGCGGGCGCTGGGTGGTCAACCCGTCCGGCGGTCTCATCTCCAAGGGACATCCCCTCGGCGCCACCGGACTCGCCCAGTGCAGCGAACTCACCTGGCAACTCCGCGGCACGGCCGACAAGCGCCAGGTCGACGGCGCCGCGGTCGCCCTTCAGCACAACATCGGACTCGGCGGTGCCGTCGTCGTCACCGCCTACCGCGCACACTGATCCGTCTCTCGCACAATTCCTTCCACCTCGAACACCAGGAGTACACCATGGCTTCCGTTTCCGTCGCAGCGTCCCTTCCCGCCTCCCCCGACAAGGCGTGGGACGCGCTCTCCGACCTGTCCCGCTGGGAGGAGTGGCTCACCATCCACCAGTCGTGGAAGAGCGAGATCCCCGCCGAGGTGGCACTCGGATCGAAGTTCACGGAGGTCGTCTCCGTGATGGGCATGGCCAACAAGATCGAGTGGACCGTCACCGAGGTGCAGGTGCCCGAGATGGTGAAGATCTCCGGCACCGGCATGGCGGGGGTCACCGTCGAATTCACGCTGAAGGTCGAGCCGGACGGCGCCGGATCCACGGCGATCATCGACGCGAGCTTCACCGGCACGATGATCGTCGGCCCCATCGGCAAGGCCGTCGCCAAGAACGCCAAGGCGGATCTGGAGGCGTCCCTGGCGGGGTTCGCCGACATGGTGGGCTGATCTGCATGACCACCCCCACAGTCGAATTCGACACGAGCGGCCTCGGCGAGTGGACCGATCCGCAGCGGTTCGAGGTCACCGCCGAGCGCATCGCCGACTACGCCGCGGCCACCAACGATCCCATCGAACGCCACCTCGCCGGCGAGGTCGCGCCACCGGTGTTCGCCGTGGTCCCCGCGTTCACGTCGATGGCACCGGCGGCACTGTCCGTCGCCCCAGTCGAACTGCTCATGAAACTCGTGCACGGGGAGCAGGATTTCCACTTCCACCGTCCGATTCGTCCCGGCGACAACCTCGTGGTCCGCGCGAGACCGATCGGATTCGAGGGCCGGGAGAACGGCTCCACCGTCGTCGTCTACGTCGAAACCACGACGGACGGCGGCGAACTGGTCAACGAGCAGTGGATGACCGCGTTCTTCCGGAAGGTCGACGCGGGAGCCGGACTCGGCGAGCAGGCACCCGCGCACCGGTTCGACGAGTCCCTCCGCGGACAGGCCCCGGTCGCGTCGATCACCCAGCACATCGACGAGAACCAGACGTTCCGGTACTCGCCCGCCTCCGGTGATCCGATGCCGATCCACCTGGACGACGAGATCGCCCGGATGTCCGGACTTCCCGGAATCATCAACCACGGCCTGTGCACCATGGCGTTCACGTCGTGGGCGGCGCTCACCGAACTCGCCGACGGCAGGGTCGAACGGCTCCGCCGGCTCGCGGTGCGGTTCGCGAAACCCGTTCTGCCCGGCCAGGACATCGCCACGCAGTTCCGGCAGGTCGGCGAGTCCACGCGCGGGACAACGTCGTACGCCTACGAGACCAGCGTCGGAAACGAACTCGTCATCAAGGACGGCCTCGCCGTCATCGCGGACATAGAAACCTAGGAGTACGCACATGGGAACACTCGACGGACGGGTGGCCATCGTCACCGGCGCCGGACGCGGAATCGGCCGGGAACACGCACTGCTCTTCGCCCGTGAGGGCGCTGCCGTGGTCGTCAACGACCTCGGCGGCGCGAACGACGGCACCGGCGAGGACGCGGGCCCGGCTCAGCAGGTGGTCGACGAGATCGTCGCCGCGGGCGGCAGGGCCGTCGCGAACACCGACAACGTCGCGTCCTGGGACGGCGCCGAAGGACTCGTCGGCCAAGCGGTGAGCGAATTCGGCCGCCTCGACGTCCTCGTCAACAACGCGGGCATCCTGCGGGACGCCTTCATCGCGGGCATGACCGAAAGCCAGTGGGACGCCGTCATCGCCGTGCATCTCAAGGGACACGCCGCCACTCTGCATCACGCGGCGGCGTACTGGAAGGCGCAGACCAAGGCAGGTGAGACCGTGAACGCGTCCGTGATCAACACCGCGTCGGCGTCGGGCACGTTCATGCCCAATGCGGGCCAGGCCAACTACGGCGCCGCGAAAGCGGGCATCGCCGCACTCACCCTGGTCGCGGCGGACGAGCTCGAACGCTACGGCGTCCGGGTCAACGCGATCGCCCCGATCGCCCGCACCCGGCTCACGCTGGCCACCCCGGGTATGGGCGCGCTGTTCGCCGAGGAGGTGCCGGAGGGCGAGTTCGACGCGTTCAGCCCCGCCAACATCTCTCCGCTCGTCGCGCGTCTCGCCGACGCGAACTGCAAGATCACCGGCAAGGTGTTCGCCGTGCAGGGCGGTGCCATCTCCGAGCTCGCCGGCTGGCACGACGTCACGACCATCGAGAGCGACGGCCCGTGGACCGTCGCCGACCTCGCCGACCGGCTCGGCTGAAGGGCCCCGACATGGCCAAGAACACGTACGAGCTCGGGCTCGGGCTGACCGAGGAACACCGGGCCCTCGCCGACTCGGTCCGCGCTTTCGCCGAACGCACCATCACCTCCGATCATGTCCGGTCCGCGGTCGAGTCCACGAGCGAGGACAAGTTTCCGCCGTTCTGGGATGCACTCGTCGGCCAGGACCTGCTGGGACTGCACGTCCCCGAGGACAGGGGCGGTCACGGCGCCGGGCTCCTCACGTTGGCGGTGGCTCTCGAAGCGCTGGGGCGGACCGCCGCCCCGGGTCCGTTCGTCCCCACCGCGCTGTCCGCCGCGCTCGTGGCGGCCGCGGATTCCAAGGTCGGCATCGAGGTGATGCCGGGTCTTCTCGACGGATCACACACCGCCGCAGTCGCGTTGGGCCGCCCACTCGACGCATCGGCGCACGAGGGCGGATACCGCGTCACCGGGGTCGCGGACGCGGTTCTCGGCGGCGAACACGCCGATATCCTGCTACTCCCGATCACCGTCGGCGACGACGTCCGCTGGGCCGTCGTCGATTCCGCGGACATCACCGTCACGGTGCAGGACGGCATCGACGTGCTCCGCGGTTCGACACGGATCACGGTCGACGCCGTCGACGTGGGCGCCGACCGGATCCTCGACGGTCTGAGCGAGCAGCGCGTCCGGTCCGTCGCCACCGTCGTCCTCGGTGCGGAGGCGATCGGCGTGATGTCCTGGTGCGTGTCCACCGCATCCGAGTACGCGAAGACGCGGGTGCAGTTCGGGCGACCGATCGGCCAGTTCCAGGGCGTCAAGCACAAGTGCGCCCACATGGGCATCGCACTGGAGAAGGCGCGCGCGGTGCTGTGGGATGCCGCCTCCGCCCTCGACAACGCCGACGACACCGCCGATTTCGCCGCGGACATCGCCGCCGTCGTCGTTCCCGATGCCGCGGTGCAGTGCGCACAGGACTGCATCCAGGTCCACGGCGGCATCGGATTCACCTGGGAGCACGACGCACACCTGTTCTACCGCCGGGCGCTGGCCATCCGGGGGCTCCTCGGCACCCGCGAGGAGCGGGCCACCCGGGTGGCCGACCAGTCACTCGCAGGCACCGCCCGCACCTCCGAACTGGAACTGCCGGACGAAGCCGAGGCGATCCGGACCGAGGTGCGTGCGGAACTCGCCCCGCTGGTGGGCCTCGACGAGGACGACCAGCTGATCGCACTCGGCGACGGCGGCTGGGTGCAGCCGCACCTGCCGAAACCGTACGGGCGCAGCGCGTCCCCGCTCGAGCAGATCGTCATCGCCCAGGAGATCAAGACCGCCGGAATCCCGATGCCGCAGCTGCTGATGGGCGGCTGGGCGGTACAGGCCGTCGTCGCCCACGGCACGGACGCGCAGAAGCGGGATCTCGCCGTCCCCACCCTGCGCGGAGATCTCGTGTGGTGCCAGCTGTTCAGCGAACCGGGGGCCGGTTCCGACCTGGCGTCGCTGACCACCAAGGCCGAGAAGGTCGACGGCGGCTGGACGGTGACCGGGCAGAAGATCTGGACCACGGTGGCACAGTTCTCCGATTGGGCGATGCTGATCGCCCGCACCGACCCGTCCAGGCCGAAACACGAGGGCATCACGTACTTCGTGCTGGACATGTCGACGCCGGGGGTCACCGTCCGGCCGCTGCGCGAGATGACCGGGTCGGCCCTGTTCAACGAGGTCTTCCTCGACGACGTGTTCATCCCGGACGAGAACGTGGTCGGGAACGTGAACGACGGCTGGAACGTGGCCCGCACGACCCTCGCCGGCGAGCGGGTGGCCCTGAGCCAGAAGATGGAGGCCTACGCCACCGACAAGGATCTGCTGCAGTTCGCCCGCGGCCGCGACCTCGGCCCGCTGGCACGCTTCCGCGTCGGCGAACTGGTGGCCGAGAGCCAGGCAATCGATCTGATCGGTTCACGGATCGTGCTGAAGCAGCTGTCGGGGGCGGACGTGAGCATCACGTCCAGCGTCGGGAAGCTGCTCGGTATGGGCCTCGGGCAGTCGATCGCCGAATTCGTCGTCGCCGAACTGGGGGCAGCGGGCGCCGTCAGCATTCCCGGGGAGCCGAGCGACAAGGCGATGGAGCAGTTGATCGCCGGCCGCGCCACCACCATCTACGGCGGCACCACCGAGGTGCAGCTCAACGTGATCGGGGAACGCATGCTCGGACTGCCCCGCGACGCGCAGGGGGTGTCGTGACCGGCGGGCCGCTGAGCGGGCTGACCGTCGTCGAGATCGCGAGCCTCGCGCCCGCCCCGTTCGGGTGCATGATCCTCGCCGACCTCGGCGCGGACGTGATCCGCGTCGAACGGGCGGGTGACGGCGGCAGCGGGCTGATGGCGCCGTCGGGTGTACTCGACCGGGGACGACGATCGATCGCCGTGAACCTGCGGACTCCTGAGGGGCTGGAGGCCGTCCTGACACTCGTCGAAACAGCCGACATCCTCGTCGAGGGTTTCCGTCCCGGCGTCGCGGAACGCCTGGGCATCGGCCCCGACGACTGCCTGTCCCGCAACCCCGGACTGATCTACGGGCGCATGACCGGTTGGGGCCAGGACGGACCTCTCGCACCGCGGGCCGGGCACGACATCAACTACATCGCGCTCGCGGGCGCGCTCGAACCCATCGGGCGCGCCGGCGAGCGGCCGGTGCCGCCGCTGAACCTGTTGGGCGACTTCGGCGGTGGCGGCCTGGTGTTGGCGATGGGGATCCTGGCCGCGCTGCACGAGCGTTCCCGGTCGGGCCGCGGACAGGTGGTGGACGCGTCCATGGTCGACGGCGCGGCGCTGCTGACGGCGTTCGTCCACGGCATGAACGCCGCCGGTCTGTGGCAGGAGGGTCGGGGGCGGAACGTCCTCGACGGGGCCGCCGCGTTCTACGACACCTACGAGTGCGCCGACGGTCTGCACGTGGCGGTCGGGTGCGTCGAACCGCACTTCTACGGTGAACTCCTCGACGTGCTGGGGTTGAGCGGTGAGGATCTGCCGTTGCAGTACGACCTCGATGCGGCGCCGGAACTGAAGAAGCGTCTCGCCGAGGTGTTCGCGACCCGGCCGCGGGACGACTGGGCAGCCGTCTTCGCCGATTCCGACGCGTGCGTGTCGCCCGTCCTGTCGCCGTGGGAGGCGCACGAGCACCCCCACAACAAGGAACGGGAGACGTTCATCGAGGTGGGCGGCATCCGCCAGCCCGCACCGGCACCGCGCTTCAGCCGCACCCCGGCGCCCGTTCCCCGGCCGGCCCCGCGGCCCGGGCAGGACACCGATGCGATCCTCGCGCAGGCCGGTTACGACCCGTCGGGCATCGAGCAGCTGCGCTCGGCGGGTGCCGTCGAGTAGGTGGCGGGGACCTATCCGCGATCGGCGTCCGGCGGGAAGCCGCCGGTCGCGATGGGTCCCCACTCGTCGATGGTGATCCGGATGAGGCTCTTGTTCTGCTTCCGCATGGCGTCCCGGTACTCGTCCCAGTCGGGATGCTCGCCGGAGATGCCGCGGAAGTACTCCACCAGCGGCTCGAGTGCGTCGGGCATGTCCAGTACCTCGGCCGTGCCGTCGATCTGCACGTAGGCGCCGTTGAACTCGTCGGAGAGCACGCACACGCTCACGGCGGGGTCGTGTCGCACGTTCGCGGCCTTGGCGCGCTGCGGGTAGGTGGCGACGACGATCCGGCCTTCCGAGTCGAGTCCCGACGTGACCGGGGAGATCTGCAGGCCGCCGGAGCGCTTCCGGGTGATCAGCACGCTGCGATGGCGCGGACGGACGAAGTCGAGCAACTCTTCCCGCGTGACACGGTCTGCGGTGGCGATGGCCATGGTGCACCTCTCCTCTGCTGCGTTGATTCTCTCCGGTTCACCATAGGCTCCACCACAGTCCTCAGACGTCTGAGGACTGTGTTAGCGTCGCCGAATGGCCGGACGTCACACCCTCCGCAGCGGACCGCTGGTTCCCCAGCTCGAGGAACTCCTCGCCGCCCGGATCCGTGACGGCAAGTGGGCCCTCGGCAGCCGCATCCCCAGCGAGGCCGAACTGGCCACCGAACTCGGCGTCGGCCGCTCCTCCGTCCGCGAGGCCGTCCGGCTGCTCGCCCGCGACGGCCTGCTCGACGTGCGGCACGGCGTCGGCACGTTCGTCGCGAAACCACCCACGGGCGGTGCGGGACTCGAGAAGCTGCTGCGCCGCGCGCGCCTGCTCGAGGTGTACGAGGTGCGGCGCGCCCTCGAGATCGAGGCCGCCCGGCTCGCCGCGGAACGCGCACGCCCCGAGGACCTTCGGCGACTGCGAGAGCAGCTGTCGGCCCGGCACGACAGCACCACCGAGTCGACCGCCGTCTTCGTCGCGGCCGACCTCGACTTCCACGCCGCGATCCTGGAGATCGCAGGCAACTCGATCCTGTCCGCCCTGTTCGATTCGATCCGGCCGCTGCTCGTCGACGCGCTCGCCGAACTCGTCGACCACGAACCGGGCCGACCCGACACCAGCTGCGCACACGACGACCTGGTGCGGGCGCTGGAAGCAGGCGATGCCGAGGCGGCTGTCGCCGCCACCGCCGCCAACCTCGATCCGACCATGTCGATTCTGCGGAAAGGCGAACATCAGTGACCACCCCGAACTCGGTCGTCAGCACCGACCACGTCGACCTCGTGCGGAGCGGCCGATATCTGCTCAGCGACATCACCCTCCACATCGAACGCGGACAGCACTGGGTGCTGCTCGGCGCGAACGGTGCGGGCAAGAGCACGTTGCTGAGCATGCTCGGCGCCTTCGCGCATCCGACCCACGGCACCGTCCACGTCCTCGGCCATCAGCTGGGCCGGGTCGACATGCGGGAGTTGCGCGCCCACATCGGGCACGTGAACCCGCGACACCGGATCGACGCGCCGCTGACGGTGCGCGACGTCGTGCTGACCGGCCTCACCAACACACCCGAGTTCGTGCCGAGGTGGGCACCGACCGCCGGCCAGGTCGCCCGCGCCGACGAACTCATCGCCTCCCTCGGCATGCAGAAGCACGCGGACGCCCTGTGGCCCAACCTGTCCCAGGGCGAACACGGACGCGCCCTGATCGCGCGGGCGCTCATGGCCGAGCCGCAACTCCTCCTGCTCGACGAGCCCGCCACCGGCCTGGATCTGGCTGCGCGAGAACAACTCCTCACCGCACTCGACGAACTGCGCGTCGCGTACCCGAGCCTCGCCAGCATCCTCGTCACCCACCACCTCGAGGAAATCCCGACCACCACCACCCACGCCGTCCTCATCCGCGACGGCCGGGTGATCGCACAGGGCCCCGTCACGGACGTCCTCACCACCGGCAACATCAGCGAATGCTTCGACCACCCGATCGAGATCACCCGGCAACGCGGCCGGTGGGTCGCGCAGACACGGGTGCCCGAGACGGTCGGATAACCGCCGACGCGGTGCACACTGGTGGGTATGGCACGCGCTCGGCGCGCCACAGCCGCACGGACATTGGCCGGATTCCCACGCAATTGCCTGTGATTCCGGCAAATCCGTCGGCAAACGGCGCGAGAACCGCTACGACCCCACCCGCTCACACGAGCCGACGGAATGCGCGGCCAGCAGTTCCTTCGCGCGACTGCGTGCCGCGTTGTACTCGTACCACTGCGACTCTCCCCTCACCTGCCGGTCGAGTCGGTACAGGGCGCACGACCGTTCCGGTTCGGGCAGCCGATCCAGAGCGGGGACGGCGTCGACGGACAGCGAATCGAGGTAGCTCACGTCGATCCGCCCGGTCTCGCCGAACCGCTCCACGTTCTTCCTGGCAACGTAGGCGTCCGGATCGATCGCGGCGAGGAGGAGCACCCCACACACCGCGGACGCCAGGACGGCACGCGGCAACCACCGCCCCGACAACCGGACGCCTGCCGCGATGAGCAACACGAACACCAACCCCAGCCACAGTTCCGTCACCGTCACGGTCACCCGCAACCGCGTGTACCCGTACTGGTTCTCGTACAGCGACATCCGGTGGATCGCCGAGGCCACGACGACGAGCGTCAACGCGCAGAGCAGTCCGAGCAGCACCCGCACGAGGACGCGATCCACCACCTCCACTCGCGCCGCCTTCCGGACCGCGACGGCGATCACCACCAGTGTCAGCGCGGTCACCGCCAGCAACTGCCAGAAGCCCTGTCGCGCGTACTCGGCGTACGTCAGGTCTGCCGTGGTCAGCACGTGCGTGCTCCCACCGAACAGCACCGTCAACTGCACCGCGACGAATCCGAGGAACAACAGATCCAGCAGTGCCAGCGGAAACACCCACTCCCACCGGGCAACCGGGCGCCCCGGCCCGGGGGCGAGTGCGTCGACGCGGGGCGTCCGCCTCAGCAGGTACGCGGCCCCCAGCGTGCCCCCGCACACCAGGACACCGAGCACGAACCGCCCGAACGGATTAGACACGTGGACGGTCGGTGCGGCCCTGCCGAGCAAGGCGGCGAAACCGGCATCCGCGCCGGCGAACAGCGAACCGAAGACCAGGAGCAGCACGGCCGTCACGGCCGCGACACCGAGAGCGCGGCCCACGGGCACCTTCCCGCTCGAATGCCACCGCCTCGCACCTCGACGCGTCCACCGCGCCACCCGCAGCGGAGTGAACCACAACGCGAACGACCCCGCCGCCAACCCCGTCCACGTGCGTCCGCCGACGAGGGCGAACGACCCGACCACCCAGCTCAGCGCCACACAGACCGCGGCCAGCCACCCCGCACCGCGGACGCTGAGCACGGCCAGCAGGGCGAGGGCACCGAGGATCGCGACGGACTGAACAGCCGTCGGCATCGTCCTGCGCGTGGCGAACACCGCGACGGCCACCGCAGTGCCGGTGACGATGTAGCCGAGGCCGACCACCGTGACCTGCAGCGTGAGCGCCGCGACCATGCCTGCCGCCAAGGCCGCGAGGACGATCGACCGTGGAGCCATCGACGTCCGGTCGCGGCGCCAGGCACGTCTCGGCCAGAAGTCGCCCGACGTGGGCGCGGCGGGTTGTGGGGGTGCGATGGTCATGGTTCCCTCCCTGGTTGTCGCTGCCGGATGAAGGCAGGCGTCATCGCGGGACGTCGCGTCCCGGTTGTGGATCGGTAATCAGACGGCGGGCAGACTCACCCGGATACAGCAGCCTTCGGCGGTGTCGACGACCTCGATGCGGCCGTCGTGGAGATCCACCGCCCAGCGTGCGATGGCGAGACCGAGGCCGGTCCCACCGTCGGTGGAGCCGCCGCGGGTGAACCGCTCGAACACCCGCGACCGCTCGCCGGGCGCGATACCGGGGCCGTCGTCCTCCACCTCGATGATCACGCCGCCGGCGTCCGGTCTGGCACGGACGACCACGCGGGTGCGCGCCGGGCCGTGCCGAAACGCGTTGTCCACGAGATTCGTCACCACCTGATGCAAGCGTGCGGTGTCCGCGTCGGCGCGCAAATGCGGCGGTTGCACGTCGACGGTCACCCGCCGCGGTCGCCGCGGGTCCTCCGACTGCCGCACCACATCCTCGAGGAACTCACGGACCGGAAAGTTCTCCCGCTCGAGTTGCACCGCCCCGCCTTCCACCCTCGACAGGTCCAGCAACTCGGCGACGAGGCTCCCGAGCCGCTCGGTCTGGTCGAGCGCCACCCGCATCCGGGCGGGGTCGGGCTCCTCCACCCCGTCGACGACGTTCTCGAGGAGTGCCTGCAGAGCGGAGATCGGTGTGCGCAGTTCGTGCGAGACGTTGCCGATGAGTTCGCGGCGATACCGATCGGCGGCCTCGAGGTCCTCGGCCATCTGGTTGAACGCGCGAGCCAGTTCGCCGATCTCGTCCCGCGACGTCGACCGCACCCGGCGTGAATAGTCGCCGGTCGCCATCGCGCGGGCCGCGGCGGTCATCGCGCGGAGCGGAGACGTCATGCCGTGCGCGAGGATCTGGGTCACGGCCAACGACACCAGCAACGCCAGGACCAGCGCGTATCGGAACGGCCAGCGAGCGGTGACCCAGAACGTCAGCGACGCGAAGAACAGCGCGGCCACGACGAGAAGACCGGTCTTCACCTTGAACGACCGCAGCGGATCGAGAGGTCGGGGCATCCGGTCCAGGATCCGGCCCGCGCTCACCGCTGCACGTCCAGTGCGTAGCCGACGCCGTGCACGGTGCGGATCAGGTCGCCGCCGAGTTTTCGGCGCAGCGCCTTGACGTGACTGTCGACGGTCCGGCTACCCGCCCCGTCACCCCACCCCCACACCTCCGCGAGGAGCGACTCCCGTGCGATCGCCGCGCGCGGCCGGGAGGCGAAGTAGGCCAGCAGGTCGAATTCGGTTCGTGTCAGATGAATTTCGTCGGCGCCGCGCCGGACGCGACGCTCCACGAGGTCCACCTCGATGTCGCCGACGGACAGTCCGTCCCGCTCGGCCGGCACGGTCTCCTGGGCACGATCGGCCCGCCGCAGCAGCGCGTGCACCCGCGCCACCAGCACCCGCATGCTGAACGGCTTGCTCAGGTAGTCGTCGGCACCCACGCCGAGACCGATCAGCATGTCCGTTTCGTCGGCGCGCGCGGTGAGCATCAGCACCGGCACCGGCCGCGACGCCTGGACGCGGCGGCACACCTCGAGGCCGTCGAATCCCGGCAGCATCACGTCCAGTACCAGCACGTCGGGCGACGAGGCCGCGCACTCCGCAACGGCGGAGGGACCGTCCGACGCCGTCACGACGTCGAAGCCTTCCGCTCGCAACCGCGCCGCGACCGCCTCGCAGATCGTCGCCTCGTCGTCGACGACGAGCACTCTTCGCTGGCTCATTCCCCGACTGTATTGGGCGCACGTGCGGATCCCCGTCAGAGCTTGTGAAGATTCTGTGCAGGTTTGCCCGCGGTTCCGCCGCGGGGTGGGAGATGCGCACCCTGGGGTGCCTGTCGAATCGCTCGCGCCCGGCGCAAGCTTGGTCTATCAGCCCAGCTAGACACCCCAAACCACCGGAGGCACCCCATCGTCCACACCGCAACTCGCATCGCGATCGGCGCAACCGCCGCCCTCACGTTCTCCCTCGCAGGAGCCGCAGTGATCGTTCTTGCCGGTGGACATACCGACGGGGCTCCGACCCCGAGTTCGGAGGGGGCCGTCTCGCAGCAGCAGCCGGCTCCGGCGATCGCGCCGGCCCCGAGTCGGATCGTCGTCGCAGACCCCGGCTACTCGGTGAATCCCGAGTACTCGGCGCCCGGCTATTCGGCCGACACCGAAACGGTGGCGCCGGGACCGGGTGTCGTTCCGCCCGTCGTGGCGGCACCGCCCATCGTCCGAGCACCGATCGCCCAGCCGCCGATTGTCCAGCAGCCCATCGCCCAGCCGCCGGTTGCGCAGCCGCCCGTCGTCCAGCCGCCCGTCGTGGTGGACCCGCCCGTCGTCGTCGATCCGCCCGTCGTCGTCGACCCCGTTCACCCGCCGAAGGGTCCGTTCGAAGGACCGGGTCAGGTCGAGCCGGGCGTTCTCGAACCCGAAACCAATCCGTTCCCCGTCGGCGGCGGCCCGAAGCCTGCCCCGCCCGCGGCCCCGCAGTCACCCGGCGGAGTCGGCCCCGTCGACGGCGGAACCGTCGTCGGCCCCTGATCACCGGAGGAAATCCACATCATGTCCCACACCAAGACCCGCATCGCGATCGGCGGGGGCGCAGCCTTCGTCCTCTCGGTCGTCGGAGCCGCCGGAATCGCCGTCGCCAGCGGCACGGCATCACCGACCGCCGAGGTGAGTGTCACCGAGCAGCACCAGGACGAGGACACGACGTCCACGCCCCTGCCGGTCTTCACCCCGCCGGCGCTGCACACCCCGACACAGGAACCGCCCGGGTCATTCGACACCGCGTCGGCCGGCCCATTCGAACCAGCCCCCTGGCGGTAGCTCGAGCTCCGGCGGCTGCTGTCGGTCGTCCGGTGCCTCGACGAGCGCGTGGACCGGTTCCGGCCACAGTGTCTCCACCCGCTCCGCGGCTTCGGCGAAAACGGCGGCATCGAGGTCGGTCCGAGATTCCGGAACCCCGAAGTAGGGCCACGCCGTGATCATCGACCAGCGTTTCGGCGGCGGGAGCGGCTGGAGAAAGTACGTCTTGTCCGCGGTGAGCGGTCCGCCGCGCCCTGCCCCGCCATGCAGGCCGTCGGTCATGCGGGCACCGGGAAGGTTCGTGAACACACTGCCGTCCGCGTACTCGATTCCGAACAGAAACGGCCCGCTGCTCTTCGCCGACCCGGGTTTGCCGAATCCGAACATGTCGAGCAGCACCGTGGACTCGGACCTGCGTGCCTGGATCGTGAACTCGACACCACAGCTGTACACGTGAACGTCGGTCAGCCACAGCACGAGCGACTCAGTGCGGGCCAGCACGGTGTCGACCGGCACGGAGACGGGGATCTCGTTTTCCGGGGTCGATTGGAATCGGATACCGGTCATCACGAGACCTCCACTTCGACGTCCTCGGGTGCCTTGTCGTCCCTGAGCCCACGCCAGCTGGGGTGCCGCAGTCTCTTCGAGCCGGTCCAATCCATGAACCGCACCTCCGCCACCAGTGTCGGGGTGACCCACACGGCCCCCTTGCGGTCGGCGGTGGGCAGGTCTTCGACGAACGGGCTGGTGTCGGTTTCGAGCGGCCCCAGGGTGGACGCGAGTTCCTGCAG
>NZ_JBFUGT010000089.1:0-24366 GCF_056402775.1 Rhodococcus sp. P3_B8 | reverse complement strand
CCCGCGTTCTCGACGAACCAGTCATTTCCCCACGAGTCGAACTGGTCGAGCTCTCCTGAGGCGAGCACGTCGAGCAGGTCCTGATCCCAGCGCGGGTTCAGCGGCTGGATGGTTGCGAGACCGGCAGAGAAGTCCTGTGCGACGTCGACCACGCGCCGAACACGCTCTTCCTGCTGCGCGGGGGTGGGATTGCGACCGTCGATCAGCCGCTCGCGCACATGCTCGGGCGCCGACTGGAACTGCGGCACCGGCGGATCGTGGGAGAGCCCGCCGGAGCCGATCAACAGTACGCGCCGGTCCAGCTCGAGCGCGGCGCGGCCTACCGCTTCGCCCAGCTGCCGCACACGCGACACCGGTCCGAGAGGTTCGCCGACACAGTTGATGAAGATCGGCACGGTTGGACGATCGGTGAGGGACCCGGTCAGGAACTCGAGTGCCTGCGAGAATCCGTGGTCGACGTGCATCCGTTCGGAGAAGGCCACATCGAGGCCGCTTGCCAGGACGGACCGTGCCACGCGGTGTGCGGCATCGCGGTCTACCGCCAGCGGTCCCGAGAGTGTGCCGAAGTCGCCCACCGCCTGCGCTGCCGCGCCGATGCAGAATGGTGGGAGCATGTCGTAGAAGACGCCGTTGTAGTGATCCGGGGCGAAGATGATCACCAGTTCGGGATCGAACTCGTCGATGAATGCGCGAGCATCCGTGAACGCGGCCTGCACCTCGGCGACCACGGTAGCGTCGGGGTCGTTCTTGCCGATCAACGGCGAATGCGACATTGCGCAGAGAGCAACGGACATCAGGTAACTCCTTGGTGCGCGCGAGCGGGTGAACGCCGGAAGGCTTCTCGCGCCGTTGGGGAAGCGGGTGGAGCGTCTCGTCCGCCCGGTTGGGTTGTCGTGTACCTCACAACTGGTTCTGTCTCTATTAATCCGTCACTTCGTCCTGGCGTCCATGACCGAGATTCGATCCCGCTTATAGTTAACTTCTATCAAGTGGTGCAGCATGATGGTTGATCCGTCGACGGCACCCCCACACCCGCCACACGGAAGGACCCAAATGGACGCACGGCAGCTCAAATACTTTCTGGCGGTGGTGGACCACGGAGGTGTCAGTCGCGCGGCGGACGCTCTGCTGATCGCGCAACCATCGCTCTCGCATACGATCGCCACCCTCGAACGCGAGCTGGGAGTGCCACTATTTCATCGGATCGGTCGTCGACTGACGCTGAGCGATGCCGGCGAGACCCTGGTCGGCCCGGCTCGAACCGTGCTACGCAACCTCGACGACGCCAAGGCCTCCGTTGTTGCCCTCAAGGAACTCCGCGCAGGCCGGATCGACCTGATCACGATGCCCTCCTACGGCATCGAGCCGTTGTCCACCATCCTGACCGCGTTCACCGATCAACATCCCGCGGTGACGTTCAAGGTGGAGACAGCGCCGAGTCCAGCCGCGGTGGTGACGTCGGTGCGGACCGGCGCATGCGAGATCGGCCTCCTCGGCGCATCGGCGCCGGTACGCGAACCAGAGCTGGACGTGGTCGAGCTCGAGGTGCAGCCGCTGGTCCTCATTTCCGGTCCCGGCGCCGTGGTCCCCGCCGGTCCACAGATCGAGCGGTCGGAAATGGCCGGAATGCGGCTGATCGTGTCACAGGGCGGCTCGTTGATGCGCTCGCTCGTCGACGATGTGCTCTCGAACGGTGTTGCCGCGACGATCATCGCGGAATTGGCGAATCGGACCTCGATCCTGCCCTTGGTGCTGAGCGGATTCGGTCAAGCAGTGCTTCCCGCTGCGTGGGCTCCATTGGCGCGACGAGCAGGCGCCCAGGTTCATCRCATCGTTCCGGAAAGCAACCTGCACGTCGTTGCGGTGTGTCGCCGCAGTCAACTCACTCCTCCTGCCGCCGCCCTCATGGACGACATGCGCGCGTACGCCGTGCAACCACGAACCTCGTGGGAGGAGATGACCGGCGGATAGGGCCGAAGAGAGCCTCGGGAGACTGCTGGCGGCCGGGGCGGGGGCAGGGGATCGTCGATCACTGCCGGAGGTTCCCCCGCGCCAAAGCGGACATGGCCTTGCAGGAGCCGACAGTTGACTCCTGCAAGGCCATCTGGCCGCGGCCGAACCAGAATGTTCAGTAGCCGGCTGCTGTGTCCACCGCCCCAGTCAGCGGGCGGTGATGACCGAATCTCTGTACGTTCTCGGTCACCCGTTCGGCGAACCGGGGAAGGCGCATGGCCATGGTGTCGGCCGTATGCGGGGTGATCAGTGCCCGTGGATGCCTCCACAGACGATGGTCGTGGGGGAGCGGCTCCGGATCGGTGACGTCCAATCCGACGCCGGCGAGCTGCCCGGCCTCGAGCGCTGATACCAGTGCGTCGGTGTCGATGAGTTCTCCGCGCGCGATGTTGACCAGGATTGCGTTGGGCCCGAGACACTGGAACTCTCGTTGGCCGAGCAAGGTTCGGGTCCGCGACGTCAGTGCTGCCGCAACGATCACGATGTCGGCGTCCGCGAGGGCCTCGGGGAGTTCGTCGACGCCGAGCGTGCGATCGGCGGTGACGACGTCGATGGGCCGTCGCCGTACGACAGTGACGTGTGAGGAGAAGCATTTCAGCAGTCGGACGGTTTCGAGTCCGACCCCACCGGCGCCGACAACGACGGCGCGGGAACCATGGAGAGAGCGACCGGACGGCTCACCCCAGCACGCCGCGCGAGCGCGTTCGGGTACATCGCGCAGCAAAGCCAGGACAAGGGTCAGTGCATGCTCGGCGACCGATTCTGCGTAACACCCCTTGGCGCTGGTCCACGTCAGGTCCGGTCTCCGGACTATGGCGGGTAGGAAGAGATCGACTCCCGACCGGGGTAGCTGCACCCAGCGAACCCCACTTCGGTCGAGGGTGCGCAGTTCGGTGTCGAGGTCCATCGGGTCCAGCGCGAAATCGACGACGACACCATCGGCTTCGGCGGGATCGGCGACGGTGACACCTCCTCCCCGGGAGATCGCTGTGGTCAGTTCAGGGGTTGGCCGAGGCAGTACCGCAATCCGCGGTGGGAACGGCGCGGGTGCATCGCCTAGCTGGGTCCGGTTCACTGAGACGGTCCCTTACGAATTCACGAGCGTGGTGGAGTGATTGTCACCGTGCGCCGATGGATCCTTCGTTGCCTCGGGACCATGACGGAGGCCGACGAGGTCGGTCCCGCGGATCGCGAGCGCAGCACACAGTGAGACCAACCCTGCGCCGGCGATGTAGAGGCCCACCGCGAACGGTGAATCGAATCGTTGGACCAGGTACGTGGCAACGAACGGTGCCGGACCTCCGCCGAGGATCGCTCCGAAGGCGTACGCGAGGGATGCTCCGGAGTACCGCACGCGGGTGGGGAACAGTGAGACGAACACCGCCGACTGCGGGCCCATGGTCAGGCCCAGGCTGATGATCAGCAGCAGCGCGGCCGGATACATCAACAGGACCCGTCCCGTGCCCACCAGCAGCATGAAGGGCACCGCCACCAGCACCTGCAACGTGAACCCGGCGATGAACAACGCCCGTCCACCCACCCGATCGGTCAGGTAGCTGGTCGCGAGAATGACGGCGACCCAGAAGAACGATCCGACCACCTGCACCAGCAGGACATCGGTCCGGTCGATGCCGAGGGTGTTCGTCGCGTAGGACAGCAGGAACGAGATGATCATGTACCCAGCCATGTTCGTTCCGAGAAAGGTGAGTGTGCCGATCACCAACGGACGCTTGTGCTGTCGGAAGATGTCGATGATGGGCGCACTCTCCTGTCGAGACTGTGCCTTCATCTCACGAAATTCCGGGCTCTCGTCGATCTTGGTGCGCACGTAGTAGCCGATGGCAACCAGCAGGATGCTGACGAAGAACGGAACCCGCCACCCCCAGCTCAGGAACTCGTCCTCAGTGGTGAACTGCGCGACGAGTAGGAAGCTTCCCGTGGCGAGGACGAGGCCGACCGGGGTACCGATCTGGACGGACCCGCCCCASAGCCCGCGCTTGTTCGCCGGGGCGTGTTCGACCGCCATCAGCGCGGCCCCTGCCCATTCTCCGCCGGCGCTTATTCCCTGGAGAAAGCGGAGAAATACGAGAAGGATCGGTGCCCAGATCCCGATCTGGGCGTAGGTGGGAAGAAGCCCGACCAGAAACGTGGAGATTCCCATCAGCGCGAGAGTCAGAACCAGCATCTCTTTGCGGCCGATCTTGTCGCCGAAGTGACCGACCACCGCACTGCCGAACGGGCGAGCGATGAACGTGACACCAATCGTCGCCATCGAGGTCAGAAGTGCGACCGCGGGATCCATGGCGCCGAAGAACTGCGAACTGAACACCAGTGCGGCGGCTGTGGCATAGACGAAAAAGTCGTACCACTCGATTGTTGTTCCGATTGCACTTGCGGCAAATACTTTTCGCTGCTGTGCGGGTCTTGATCCGGTCATCGGATGCCTTTCGTGCCTTGTAGGTTCCAGAGCGGGCTCGTTCGTCCGCCGAGTTGATATGACGAGCCTTCAACAGGGCCCACGCGAGAACGTAGGGATGTCGGGAGGATGGCGCGGTGCGCGATCGGGGAGTCTGGTTCGGTCGTCGGTGATCCGCGCAGTTGCACTGGAGCTCAGTGACGCCCGATTGCACGGCCCAGCAGCACTGGCTGCCTCAGCGAATCTCGAGGCGATCGAGACGGCGCCGCATCCTCCTCGTCGTGTTATCCGTGTCACATCAACTTCGTTCATATAACGCGGGCAGCGCGGGCAGCGTCCATGACCAAGATTCGATCGGGCTTATAGAAAGCGACTATGTCCACGGGCTCTGTCGGCAACAAGCACCGAATCGACGACGAGGGGAGAGCTCCTTGGACCGCGACCACCGTGCTMCTGTGCCCGAGGCGAGTGTCAGCAACAGAAACCCCCTGTTCCTCGACCAACGTTCGAGAAACAGGGGGTTGGAGAAAACTTCACTAACATCGCCGTCGATCCGGCCGTGCGAGCATCGCCGTTGCGACGCGCAGACTGCCGCGTCAGTCGGAAGCGTTCAGCTGCGAGGTTCCCTCTGGTGGTACACCAACTGGCTGGACGCTGAACTCGACGGCCGTGACGCATCCGATATTGCCCAGGTCGTTCCCGGCCTCGAAGATGCGGATCTGTTCGCAGAGCACCGCGGCGACGGCGCCTTTGGTAGCACATGCACTCGGCGAGGTCGTACATCGCACCATTCAGCCGTGCGAAGCGGGCAGACTGCGTCTGCACAGTTGTCGGCAAGAACGTTGAGGCAAGCCGTGGACGGTGCAGGGGTTCATGAAGGTCGACGGTCCGGGATGCACGAAAGAGGCGCGTCGGCTCGCCTCAGGCTGAGAAACGACTGAGATATGTTGCTTGACCAGACGCCTACATTGCTTCGTATACCGCAGGATAAAAGTGCATGAGGTACGGAGCAGCTTCTGGGCGATGGAGCCTCGCCCCCCGGATCTGGTGCACCTCGATGTCACCGAACCATCGTGGAGGAGTGACGTCAGCCCCGGGGCCGGGTGGGCCGCAGGGCTGACTTGCTTACTCTTCGTCGCAGTCACCGTGCGCACGGTGTCGGTGTGGAACTGCTATTGGGACATCACCTCATCCGAGACACCGCTCCACCCAGTGATCGGGGGGTAGGCGCGGGGGTCGCAGATGATCTCCACCAGGGTGGGTTTGCCGGATGCGACCGCCTTCGCCAGCGTGTCACCTACCTCGTGGGCGTCGGTGACGCGAATACCGTCTGCGCCGCAGGCCGTCGCGATGGCGGCGTGGTCCACCGTGGCGAAGTTGACGGCGCCGGTGTACTCACCGAACTGCACCAACTCCACGTGCTTTTGGAACCCGAGGATGCCGTTGTTCAGTAGCACGACAACCACGGGAAGGTTCTCTCGCACTGCGGTCTCGAACTCTGACCACACATGCCCGAATCCGCCGTCGCCGGTGAGGCAGAGGACGGTTGCATCAGGGCGAGCGGCCTTGGCTCCGAGTGCCAACGGCATGCCCCAGCCGAGGCCGGCGAGTCCACGGGGGGAGAGGAATCGCTGTCCCGGGCGGCGGGAGCGAAGGTAGTTTCCCATCCAGATGCTGGAATAGCTCGCGTCTGCGGTCACAATGGTTTCGCCATCTTCGAGCAACTTGTTGATCTCATGGGCGACGAGTTCTGGGCGCACCAGGCCTGCCGCGGGGGTGACGAGCTCGTTTACTGCGTTCTTGTGATGTATGCGGGCTTCGGCAATCTGCTGACGAACCGACGCCTCGCCGGCCTGCCGCTTGCCGAGATCGCGGTCCTCGAGTGCTTCGAGGAGGTCGGCAAGGGCGAGTCGCGCGTCTCCGACGACGCGGATCGCCTCGTAGTTCCGGCCTACCTCATTCGAGTCGACATCGATGTGGACGAGCTGGGTGCCCTCGGAGATCAAACTCCACGCATCGGTCCCGTTCTCATTGGTACGGGTGCCGACGAGGACGATGAGGTCGGCGTCGGTAACCATGGAGCGCAGGTGATGGGTGGCTCCGGTCGGGCCCATGTAGTTTCCGACGACTCCCACCGACAGCGGATGCCGTTCGTCCACAGATCCCTTGCCCATGTTCGTCGTCGCGACCGGCAAGGATGCACGTTCCTGCAGTGCCGCGAGAGTAGTGGCGGCGCCGGACAAATGCACCCCGCCGCCCGCGACGATGAGTGGGCGTTCGGCGGCTGCGATCGCGTCGGCCGCCTCCTCGATCCTGTCCGCCGCGGGGCGGACCGGATCGAGGGGAAACCGTCCAAGGACTGCCGTGCGGCGACCGGCGTCGATGGCAGTCTCGAGCAGAACGTCTCGCGGCAACATGAGAACTGCCGGGCCTGGCCGCCCCGATGTTGCAGCAGTGATCGCCATGTCCACGTAATCATCTACGCGGGCCGGATCATCGAGGACCCGCAGCCACTTCGAGCACGAGCKGAAGAGGTCGGTGTGGTCGAATTCCTGGAAGGCGTTACGGTCGCGGTTGCCGCGAGGAACGTCCTGTACAAGCGCCAGAACCGGAACAGATGCCTTCGTCGCCTCGGCCAAGGGCGGGACGAGCAGCGTGGCCGCGGGGCCATTCTGCGCCGCTACCACCGAGATCGTGTTGGAAACACGAGCGTATCCATCCGCCATTGTGCCAGCGGCGTTTTCGGTTCGGTAGGCGAGCTGTCGGATCCCGAATTTCGGGGCGGCCAGCATCAGCGCTGACGGTAGACTCTGGCCGAAGATGACGGTGACGCCGTGCCTCTGCAAGGCGGCCGCCACAGCTTCTGCGACCGTGAGTGAAGGTCGGGGAGGTTGCTCAGACACGTGATTGCCCTTCGTCAAAGTTGTCCGGCGTGTTGCCTGCACTCAGCGTGCGGCAGGATTCCCCGCGGCGTCCAATAGGACTCTTTGCGATCGCGAGAAGCAATGTTTATCGTCGTGGTGTGAATCTCCGGCGGCTCGAGTACTTTGTCGTCCTGGCGAGGGAGCTGCATTTCGGGCGCGCCGCCGAACGTCTGCACCTGGCTCAGCCGGGACTGTCCCAGCAGATCAAGGTATTCGAGAAAGAGTGCGGCGTACAGCTGTTCGAGCGAAGCTCACACGGTGTACGGCTGACCGAGGCCGGGCGGGTACTGCTCGAAGAGGGGCCGGCCATCCTCAGCCAGGTCGAGCGCACCCTCGACCGGGTACGAGCGGCCGGACAAGGCCACACCGGCTCGTTGCGGGCCGTCCTGACCCGGTCGGTGGCCTTTGGGTTACCCGACACGATCGTCACGGTCTTCCGAGAACGTCATCCCGCCGTCGAGGTCACCACCGATGTCGCCTGGACAGCTCGAAACGTGGACATGCTCCGCGCCGGTGAAGTGGACGCAGCCTTCGTCCGACTCCCTGTTCTCGACGCTTCCGACCTGGGAATACTGGTGCTGGGCGACACCGAGGCGGTGGTGGCGTGCCCCGCCGATCACCCGTTGGCGGCGAAGCACCGAATCGAGCGCGACGACCTGCGCGACCAAACACTGATCAGTTGGCCGCGCGCCCAAGCACCCGGATACTTCGACGAAATGCACCGCGTCATCTTCGGCGGCACGCCTCCATCGAAGGTTCTGTGGGAGCCGGACCCCGAACACCTGCTCGCCGCCGTCGACTCCGGCCGCGGAGTGGCTGTGGTCGACAGCGAGCGGGCATCGACCCTGCGATCCGATCGCGTGGTGATCCGCAAATTCGCCTCGCCGACACCGAGGTTCGAATTCGGTGTGGCGTGGAATGCACGCAGGGAAGAACCGGTGCTGTCCGCCTTCCTCCGTGTGTGCCGCGAGCTGTCGGGCAGCGGCGATCACTAACGCTTATCGCCGAGCCTCAGAGTTGTATTGGACGAAGATCTCGGCGTCGTGATGCCCTAGTTGCATGGAATTCAGCGATTGCAGCGGAGGTCTCGCGTCATGAAGGTACTGGTCATGGGGGGTACACGATTCGTCGGAGTCCTCGCTGTACAGCGGTTGCTCGACGCAGAACACGAGGTGACGGTGTTCCACCGCGGAAGCCGTCAACCCGACTGGACCGGAAACGTGCGCTCTGTCCTCGGAGACCGCAACAACCCCGCAGACCTGGCACGCTTGGCAGAGGGCCGCTTCGACACCGTGCTGGATCTTTCCGCCTACACCGGCGACCAGACGGCCTCTCTGCTCGCAGCCCTTCCGGATGTCGGACGCTGGGTGCACTGCTCCACCGTCAATGTGGTGCGGCCGAGCCCAGTTCTGCCGTGGCCGGAGGAGATCGATTACGGTCCGCACCCCCTCTGGGGGAACTACGCGATCGACAAGATCGCCTGCGAGCGCGCCATCCAGAACGCACGTGCAGGTGCACATTCGGTCATCATTCGCCTACCTCTGGTCCTGGGACCACTGAACTTCATCCCCCGCGAAGAATTCGTCCTCAACCGCATCCTCGACGGCGCCCAGATCCTGCTGCCCGGGGACGGGCAGGCGGTGCACCAATACATCTACCGAGACCACGCAGCCGAGGCTCTCGCCCGCGCTGTCGACCTGCCGGGAGAAGGATTCGACGTCTACAACGTCGCCTCCAAGAGGTGCAACACCTCTCTCGAAGGATTTGTCGACGTCTGCGCCGAAATCCTGGGTCGTCCGGCGGACACCCGCACCGTCGGCGGCGGGCCGACCGGAGAAGACCGAGCCACCTTCAACAACGCCGACTGCGTGTTCCCGTTCAGCAACGAGAACACAATCTTGGCGATCGACAAGGCGGAGCGGGCGGGCCTGGTGTCACCGTTCATGGACATCCGGGAGATGATCGCCACCGCATACGACGCCCTTCTCGCGCACCCCGAGCGCCGGCAATGGACACGCACCGGCGCTGAACAGCGCGTCCTCGCGCGACTGGACACGGTGGAGGCCAGATCGTGACAGCGCTCGGACCCACCCGGGCTTGCGAGGTCGGCGGGCACACGCTCAACGTCGTCGACGCCGGCGCCGGACCTGCAATCGTGCTGCTGCACGGGGCGGCGCCCGGAGCCTCCGCGGCAGGTACCTGGACTGCCCTCGCGCCCTTGCTCGCACGATCGCACCGGGTCATCGCGCCCGACTTCCTCGGCTTCGGYGGCTCGGACAAACCACTCGGTCAGCTCTACGGAGTCGATCTGTGGACGCGGCAGACACTGGCGCTCGCCGACACCCTGGGCCTGGAGCATTTCAGCGTTGTCGGGAACTCGCTCGGTGGCCGCGTAGCACTCCAGCTCGCGCTGGATGCGCCGGAGCGGATCGAACGGCTGGTGGTGATGAGCACCCGCGTCGCACCCTCCAAATCGCGGGCGCAGAAGTTACTCCGGGACTATCGGCCTGACCGCGACTTGATGCGAGAGGTGTTGCGCGAGTGCTTCGCCCACGATGCCGCTACTGTCACCGACCGGCTCGTCGAGGCGCGCTACGCACTCAGCGCCCAACCGGGTGCGCATGAGGCGATCCAGACCTTCTTCGGCGCCGGCGCATCGGCACCGGAGGAGTTCGAGCGTGAAGTGTCCGCCCTCCGACATCAGACACTGGTACTGCACGGTCGACACGACAAGGTTGTGCCCGTGTCGAACGGCATCCGCCTAGCCGAGTTGATGCCCCACGCTGAACTGCACGTCTTCGCTGACGCCGGCCACTGGTTCCCCTCCGAGCGGGCCCCGGCGTTCCACTCCCTGGTCACCGACTTCTTCGCGGGAACACCCGCCCACACGGAAGCGGTCGACACCGTACGGCTGAACTAGGACGAGCGCCGCCGCCAACTGCCTCTCCGGCCAGCTACATCCCACGCACAGGAGTCCACCATGGAACTCGACGCCCGCAGTACCGCCATCATCGCCATCCATTGCCAAGGCGATGTGGTCGGCCCCACCGGAGCCCTTGCCGGACTGTTCTCGCAACAGATCCGGGAACGAAACGTGATCAATCGAATCGGCACCGTGCTCGACGCGGGACGTCGGGCTGGATGCACCGTCGTATACACCCGCATCGCCTTCCGGTCCGACTACTCCGACCTGATTGCCAATTCCCCCATCCTGACGGAGATTCCCAAGCTGGGATGCATGCAGGACGGAACGTCGTCGACCGAGATCATCACCGCACTCGAACCAGATCCCACCGACATCCTCATCACTCACAAACGCGTCGGCGGATTCACCGACGAGTTGCACTCGGTGTTCACCGCACGGGGAATCACCACAGTGCTGTTCAGCGGCGTCGCGACCAATGTCTCGGTCGAAAGCACCGCCCGAGCGGCCACCGACCTCGGCTACCGAGTGGGCATCATCGACGACGCCTGCTCGGCGGCCACACCCGAAGCTCATACCGCCGCTATCGCGTCCCTGAGCGTGCTCGCCACCATCACCTCCGTCGGCGAGGTCACTCGATCGCTGACCGTGCTCGCCCGGCGCTGACGCGTCTCCCCACATTGAGCTACCGCCACGGCGGTCCCAGGAACTCCAGGAGTAAGCCATGACAACATTGAAGTCGGGTGCCCGTCTCGCCGGCGTTGCCCTCTCCCACAGTCCGCAGATGCTGGCCGACACCGAGCACACGCAGGGCCTCCAGTTTCGTGCCGCGATCTCCGCCGCGGCACGCGCGACGCAAGCCTACGACCCCACCCTGGTCGTCTACTTCGGGCCCGATCACATGCGGGCGCTGGCCGGAATCGCGCCGGCTTTCACCACCGTCGAACGGGCCTCAGGCTACGGCGACTGGAACACCGCCAGCAGTCGCTACGACATTCCCTCCCAACTGATTCGGGACTACGTCCAGCACGTGACAGCCCGCGGCGTCGAGGTTGCATTCGCTCATGAGCTCGAGCTCGACCACGGCTTCAGCCAGTCGACCACCGATCTGTTCGGACGGCTCGACGCAGTCCCGATGCTCCCCGTTATCATCAACTGCATCGATCGCCCCTTGGCCACCATGTCGCGGGTCGTCGAACTCGGACGACTCACCCGCGAGTTCCTCGACACCGCCACCTCTGCGGACGACCGCGTGCTCGTGATCGGCTCCGGCGGACTCTCGCACTCACCGCCCTCCCTCATTCCGGGGGCCGACAAGCTCCCCGAAGCGGAACGCCAGGCGCTGATCACGAACAACATGGCCAAAGCTATCGACGCCATCCGGCCAGAGTGGGACAAGCACATGTTGTCTCTGCTCGCCGACGGCGACCTCGACGCCATCTCCCGGCTGACGCACGACGACATCCAGGCGGCCGGCACGGGTGCACACGAAGTACGCACCTGGGTCGCTGTCGCTGCCACCGTAGGCCAGCCGCTCGCCACCGTGGGTTACGAAACGGTCCCCGAGTGGATCACCGGCATGGGCATCGCGGCGGACCAGGAACTGGCAGTCGAGGCGAGCGTGGTGGCACAGTGACCGATACCGCCACGACCCGACTTCCCGCAACCACCACCGACATGACGAACGCCACGATCCGAGCGGCCGCGGAGGCCGTGTCGGTGTGGTCCTCAACGTCCCGGGCAGAACGATCGACGATCCTGCGCAAACTCGCCAGCGAACTCGCGGCATCGTCCGATGACCTCGTCCCGATCACCGACGCCGAAACCGGCCTCGGCACAGGACGGTTGGTCGGTGAACTCGCCCGCACCGTGCACCAGTTGCGAATGTTCGCCGACGTTGTCGACGAAGGCGCCTATCTCGAGGTGACAATCGACCACGCCGATCCGGCTGCACCAGTCCCCATTGCCGGCGACGTCCGTCGATGGCTGGTTCCGCTCGGGCCGGTCGCGGTGTACTCCGCAAGCAATTTTCCCCTGGCCTTCTCCGTCCTCGGCGGCGACACTGCCTCCGCCCTGGCCGCCGGATGTACGGTCGTCGTCAAGGCGCACCAGGGCCATCCCCGGACATCGGAACTCGTGCACGAGATCGCGGCCCGCGTACTCCGGGAAGCCGGAATGCCCGAGGGAGTGCTCGGACTCATCCACGGACGCGACGCCGGCCGCACACTGATCTGCCACCCCGAAATCTCCGCCGCAGGTTTCACCGGCTCGGTCAGCGGGGGACGAGCCCTGGCCGACCTCGCACACGACCGCCCCCACCCGATTCCCTTCTTCGGTGAACTCGGCAGCCAGAACACGCTCGTCATCTCACCCGGTGCCGCCGACACACGCGGTGCCGACATCGCCGAGGCGCTGGCAGCATCAGTACTCCTCGGCAGCGGTCAGTTCTGCACCAAACCAGGACTGGTACTTCTGCCGAACATCGCCTCGGGTCAGCGGATCCTCGAGCACCTCGCCGACAGCATCGGGACCGCATCGGTATCCCGACTACTCACTACCGCCATACAGGACGGCTTCATCTCCGGCAGTAAGGAACTCGAAGCCACCACCGGTATCAACCTCATCGCCCGCGGCGACAGCGCCACCGTCGACGGGCTCGCGCCCGCGCTGTGGGAGTGCGCACCCGAGCACCTCGACGGAGTCGCTCTCGAAGAATGTTTCGGACCGACCGCAGTTGTCGTCCGGTACGGAGACGAGGACGAACTTCTCGGGCTGGTACGAAAGGTTCGGCCCGCGCTGACGGCGAGCTTCCACACCGAGACCAGTGAACAGTCACTATCGAAGGCGCTTCTCGAGACGCTGACGCCGAAAGCCGGCCGAGTAGTTGCGAACCAGTACCCCACGGGCGTTGCCGTCACCTGGAGCATGCACCACGGCGGCCCCTCCCCGTCGACCACCGACTCCCAGCACACCTCCGTGGGCGCCACAGCGATCCGCCGGTTCCTGCGTCCCGTTGCGTTCCAGAACGTCGACCCCGCATTACTGCCGGACGAATTGCAGGACACGACCGAACTCGCGGTCCCACGCCGGGTCGACGGGGTACTGATCTCCTGACCCGCGCATCCCCCGACGCTCAGCATCACCCAGCGATCCCCGGCGATGCGCACTATCGGCGTCGCTGCCCACCAACCACCACCTTCACACCCCCACCGCGGAATCGGCACGGTCCCGCGCTCCGAAACGGGAACAACATGACAGAATCCTCAACGCTGTCAATCCCGATGACCCGTAAGGCAACGTCGCCGCTGCGGGTGGCGATGGCGAGCTTTATCGGTACCACGGTCGAGTACTACGACTTCTTCATCTACGGCACCGCTGCAGCGCTGGTGTTCCCGAAGTTGTTTTTCCCGGACGTCTCCTCGGCGATGGGGATCCTGCTGTCATTCGCGACGTTCGGCGTCGGGTTCTTGGCCCGTCCTCTCGGCGGGGTCGTGTTCGGGCATTTCGGCGACCGGGTCGGCCGGAAGAAGATGTTGGTGATTTCCCTGGTCGGCATGGGCTCGGCCACCATGCTGATGGGAATGCTGCCCGGCTACGCGCAGATTGGAATCGCCGCCCCAATCCTGCTGACCATGCTGCGCCTGGTGCAAGGCTTCGCTGTCGGCGGGGAATGGGGCGGCGCCACGTTGATGGCCGTCGAGCACGCCCCGCAGGCCAAGAAGGGATTCTTCGGATCGTTCTCCCAGATGGGTGCTCCCGCCGGCACGAGCGTCGCCACCCTCGCGTTCCTCGCGGTCTCCCAACTGCCGGACGAACAGTTCCTCTCCTGGGGTTGGCGGCTGCCATTCCTGTTCAGCGCCGTCCTGATCATCATCGGGCTGTTCATCAGGCTCTCCCTCGACGAGAGCCCCGACTTCGCTGCCGTTCGCAAGCGTAATGCTGTTGTGCGCGTGCCCGTTCTCGCGGCAATCAGCAGGCACTGGCGCGAGATACTTCTGGTCGCAGGAACCTACCTGAGCCAGGGTGTATTCGCCTATATCTGCAGCGCGTATCTGATCTCGTACGGTACGACGGTGGCGGGGATCAGTCGGACGTTCGCCCTCGCCGGGGTATTCGTCGCCGGAGTCGTGGCCGTGATCTTGTACCCGATCTTCGGCGCTCTTTCCGATACGTTCGGCCGTAAGATGATGTACCTGCTCGGGGCAGTAGCGATGGGTGTGGTAATCGCACCTGCTTTCGCGCTGATCAACACCGGGAATCCGTGGTTGTTCATGGCCGCTCTGGTGTTGGTCTTCGGGATCGCGATGGCACCGGCGGCCGGGGTCACCGGATCACTGTTCACGATGATCTTCGACGCGGACGTGCGCTACAGCGGCGTGTCGGTCGGGTACACCCTCTCCCAGGTGGCGGGCTCAGCGTTCGCACCGACGATCGCGACCGCCCTGTACGCCTCGACCAAGTCCAGCGACTCGATCGTCGTCTACCTGCTGATCGTCTCAGCGATCTCCGTGGTTTCGGTGATTCTGCTCCCTGGCGGCTGGGGCAGGAGAGGCGCCGCGCAACAGCTTGTGAACGACCGAGCCATCAGTCCCGCCCCGGCCACCGTTGAGGCTGTGCACTAGTGCGCAGCCTGCAGTGGGCGTCAGGCCAGGGATCGACCCGACGACCGCAACTAGAATGCTAGAATGGCAATTCTGACGCTTCGGTCCAAGCAGCCGCACTTGTGAACGTCCGTGTCGGACGGGCGGCGCGCGGAGTCACCGATGTGAGAGGGATGGCTATGGACGAGATCTTGGCGCGAGCCGGCATCTTCCAGGGTGTTGATTCGGCGGCCGCGACCGCATTGACGGCCCAACTCGCACCGGTGGACTTCCCCAGAGGGCACGTCATTTTCAACGAAGGCGACCCAGGCCACGAGCTCTACATCATTGTCGAGGGCAAGGTGAAGGTTGGCCGCCGGACGCCGGATGGCCGGGAGAACCTGCTGGCAATCCTGGGTCCCTCCGACATGTTCGGCGAGCTGACGATCTTCGATCCCGGGCCCCGCACCTCCACCGCGACCGCTCTCACCCCGGTGCGTGCGGTACGGATGGGTCGGGATGCGCTCGGGGATTGGGTCCGTCAGCGTCCCGAGATCACCGATCAGTTGCTTCGTGTGCTGGCTCGCAGGTTGCGACGCACCAACGACAACTATTCCGACCTCATCTTCACCGACGTCCCCGGTCGTGTCGCGAAGGCACTGCTGCAGCTCGCGCAACGATTCGGGGAACAGGACAAAGGTTGTCTGCGGGTCACCCACGACCTCAAACAGCACGAAATCGCCCAACTCATCGGCGCATCCCGCGAGACCGTCAACAAGGCGCTCGCCGAGTTCGCGCAACGCGGATGGCTGAGACTGGAAGGCAAGACCGTCGTGATTTCCGACGCCGAACGATTGGCGCGCAGGGCTCGTTGACCGCGCACCGATACGGTCTGCCGGCATCGTTGCATTGGACCAGGCAACGATGTCGTCGAATCACCGACTCGAGGAAAGTCGACCCAGTGAACGCAGGCACACCCCACCGAAGGCGTAGCGCGCCCGTTGACGCAGTCGTCGCACGGTTTCTCATCCTGAGCTGCGGCTACGTAACCGTCGGTCGATCTGTATTCGACGCAGCGTGGGGGAACAATCCAACCACGGTGGCATCAGTGGATGGGCTGCGCCCATGAAGCGGCTGGATTCTCTGGCGTGGGAACCACTTAGGCGTTCGCCATCGTGGGCTCGCTGATGAGCACTACGAAGTAGCGCAGTTGGCCATGGCTGATATGCAACGGTTATCGACAGTCCACCAATGGTTATTGGACCGAAGTGAGGTCCACATCACACAATGGCAGTTGCACTGGTCACCGGATCCCGGTTCACAGGGCCACAGCTCGCTTGCGCAGCTGTCCGTGCTCACCACCACCACACGTAACGAGTCGTCATCGACTCAACGCCAGAGGAGTACAGAGATGAGTTACATGCACGCCGCTCGGTTGCACGAGGTCGGACAGCCCTTTCAGATCGACCAAGTGGCCATCCCCGAGCCTGGACCGCGCGATGTCCTCGTAGAAGTAAAGGCCTGCAACGTAATTCCGAACCTACGAAACGTCGTGACGTCATGGCCGGAATGGTTCCCCTACCTGCCCCTTCCAAAGCTGCCGGCGATCTTCGGGCTCGACGCTGCGGGAGTGGTGACCCAGGTGGGTTCTCAGGTCCGCAACGTGAAGATCGGAGACCGGGTATACGTCAACCCGGGGCGCCACTCCGGAGACTCCTACGCGTCGAGGGGCGGCGACCCGCTCAACGATCCCAGCTTCACCTTTCAGGGGTACTTCGGATTCGGCCCCGACTCGCACGAGATCTACCAGGACTATCCCCACGGCGGTTTCTGCCAGTACATGAAAACGCCCGCCGACGGATTGGTCACCTTGCCAGACTCCGTCTCGTTCGAGCAGGCCTGCCGGTTCGGATACTTGGGTACCGCGTACTCCGCACTGCGCAAGAGTGGCGTACGTGCGGGCACGTCGGTTCTGATCAACGGTGGTACCGGAACCCTGGGTGTGGGTGCGGTACTGAATGCTCTCGCGATGGGCGCTAGCCGGATTCTGGTGATGGCGCGAAATCGTGACCTTCTCGAACGGATCCGGCAGCTGGATCCCCAGCGCGTCCGCGTCCTCGCCCACGGGGACCGTGAAGTGCCCGAATGGGTTCGCGAGCACACTGATGGTCTCGGGGCAGACGCCTTTGTCGACGCGGTGGGACCCGGTGCTCCGCATGAGATCACAGTGTCGGGTATCGACTCCCTGCGTCGTGGGGGCCGGATGGTCGATATCGGTGGCATGTCGGAGGAGTTGCCGTTGAACATGTTCAAGCTGATGTGTTTTCAGATCAGTGTCATCGGGTCCAATTGGTTCAGTGTCGCCGAGGGGCAGGAGATGGCGCGGATGGCTGAAGCCGGCACGCTGGACCTTTCGGTGTTCGAGCACGAGGTATATCCGCTATCGGAAGTGAACGAGGCACTGGCCGCGGTGGAGAGTCGAAATGGTGGATTCACCAATGTGGTTGTCAACCCCGCTACAGAGAGTGCGGTGACCATGCGCGATCACTACAGCGTGTCCGCTGCGGGCGACTGAGGGCCGTTCACGACGCGACGCCCGTCATACGACACCACCGCTTTCCGGCAACCGCTGGCACATTTCGTCATCGGGCAAGAAAGGGGCGAATCCGCACGCCGTGTGATCGGGTAGTGGGCGTGGGTGTGCGGATTCGCCTGACTGGGGCCACATCCTCGGATGCGGGCGGTCGAGCCGGTGT
Source organism: Rhodococcus sp. P3_B8 (assembly GCF_056402775.1). Taxonomy (NCBI): domain Bacteria; kingdom Bacillati; phylum Actinomycetota; class Actinomycetes; order Mycobacteriales; family Nocardiaceae; genus Rhodococcus; species Rhodococcus sp. P3_B8. The sequence continues at coordinate 6,754 of NZ_JBFUGT010000089.1, read as the reverse complement.
GTCAGAAAGCGGTGCGAGGGAGTTCGATGAGGTCGCTGCTGGTGTGTTGCATGCTGACCAGTTCCGCCGGGATGGTTGCGATCACGTGGCGGGCGAACCACCGCCCGGTGGCGGTTTTGCCCAGGTAGAAGTCCCGGTCGGCCGGCGTGGCCGTGGTGGTGCGTTCCTCGGCGATCTGCGCGCTGCGCAGCAGCAGCCAGCCGCAGACGAGGTTGCCGATTTGCAGGAGCAGCCGGGTGGTGTCCTGGGCCGCGAGGGGGCGCCGATCCTTGTGATCGGTTGTGCCCCAACGGTCGGTCAGCAGGTTGCACATGTCTCGGACCGCGTCGATCCCGGCACGTAGTAGGGCGCGTTCGGTGGCAAACGTATYGTTGCCGTCGTCGGCGGTCTTGTCCATGTCGACAAGGAGCCGTTCGAGGGCGGCGCCGCGATCGCGCACGATCTTGCGGCTGAACAGATCCAACCCTTGGATGCCGGTGGTGCCTTCGTAGAGGGTGTCGACCTTGGTGTCGCGGACGTACTGCTCGAGGGGGTAATCCTCGAGGTACCCGGAGCCGCCGAAGGTCTGCAGGCACTCCTGGCCTAGGATGCGCCAGGCAGTCTCGGAACAGAATCCCTTGATCACCGGCAGCAGCAGCTGATGGCAGGCGTCGGCCTCGGTGTCGAGCGTGCCCTGTGCGCGCGAGATTTCGATGCGGTCCTGCTGGGACGCGGCATAGAGGATCAGTGCCCGCATGCCTTCGGCGTAGGCCTTCTGAGTCATCAGGGACCGGCGGACGTCAGGGTGGTCGATGATCGGGACGGCACCGGGGGCGGTGTCGGTGCGCACCAGGGGCTGACCCTGGACCCGGTTGAGGGCGTACTCGCGGGCGTTGAGGTAGCCGGTGGAGAGGGTAGCCATCGACTTCACCCCGACGAGCATCCGGACGTGTTTGATGATCTCGAACATCTGCTGGATGCCCGCGTGCCGGTCGCCGAGCAGCCAGCCCACCGCGGGGTGTTCGCCGCCGAAGGTGACCTCACAGGTGGGGCTGCCGGTGATGCCGAGTTTGTGTTCGAGGCCGGTGGCGTAGACACCGTTGCGTTCGCCGAGTTCACCGGTGTTCGGTTCGAAGTGGAACTTCGGGACCACGAACAGGGACAGTCCCACGGTGCCGGGGCCACCGGCGCCGTCCACCCCGACGGGCCGTGCCAGCACCATGTGCACGATGTTGTCGGTCAGGTCGTGATCGCCGTAGGTGATGAACCGCTTGACACCCTCGAGGTGCCAGGTTCCGTCCGGTTGGGGGATCGCCCGGGTGCGTGCGGCGCCGACATCGGAGCCGGCGTCGGGTTCGGTGAGCACCATGGTGACCATCCACTGGTGCTCGGTGATCAGTTCCGCGAGACGCCGCTGCGATTCGGTGCCCTCCTGGTGCAGGAGCCGGACCACCTGCGGAATGACGTTGAGTCCCTGGGGGATCGCCGCGTTCGCGCCGAGCATGAGCTCGGTGACGCACCAGCGCAGGGTGGGTGGGACGGCTTGCCCGGACAGCTTCTCGGGCAGGTCGAGATCGAGCCAGCCGGACGAGAGGTAGTCGGCGGCCGAGGCGCGGTAGTCCTGCGGCAGACGGACGCTGTGCGTGGCGGCGTCGAAGGTGACGGCCGCGCGATCGACGTCGCTGAAGGAGAGTGCCAACTTGTTGGTGGCGTACCGCTCCGCCTCGTCGAGCACGGTGTCGGCGGCGTCGCGGGTGAAGTCCGCGAACGGTGCCGAACCGTAGACGTCGTCGCGTCCGAGCAGTTCGAACAGATCGAACCTGATGTCCCTCAGGTTGCTGCGGTAGTGGCTCATCGGGGTCCCTCTCAACTGCTGATGTGTATCAGCATCACTGATACAGGTATATCAGATATTCTGATATAAGGTCAATGGTGGATGTGCCCGCCGCCGGCGCTCCCGTAGTCCGGAGGCAGATCGGCCGGACGCTCGTGTCGGAGCTGTCGGTGCGGATGTGCCGAGGCAGGTCAGGGTGCGGCGGCGAGGACGATGTCGAATCGTGTCCGCGACCAGGGGCGGCCGCCGAGTTCCCGGCCGTCCGGGGTCGGTGTTCCCGCCGGCTGTTCGGTGAAGTCCTTGATCAGCGACTCCTTGACCCCGAACACGCTGTCCGAGTGCAGGAGTGCGTCCCCGCGCACGAAGATGTGGGTGACCAGGGTGCGGTGCCGAGCGGCGGTGACCATGAAGTGCAGATGGCTGGCGCGCATCGGGGAGCGGCCGGCGGCGGCGAGCATGGCGCCGACCGGGCCGTCGTGCGGGATGGGATACGGGGTCGGGGTCAGACCCCAGAACGAGTACCGGCCCCATTCGTCGGTGAACAGGTGGGCGCGGCCGGTGACGCGGTCGTCGGTGTACTGGACGTCGTAGAACCCGTCTTCGTCGGCCTCCCACACCTCGATCCGCGCCCCGGGAATCGGGGAACCGTCGAGTCCGGTGACGGTGCCCTCGACCCAGCAGGGTTGGCCGGGGGCACCGCCGGAGATGTCGCCGCCGAGGTCGATACGGGGCGAGTTCTCGACGAAGAACGGCCCGAAGACGGTGGCCTCGGTGGCCTCGCCCTCGGCTTCGTTGTTCATCGTGATGGTCTGCATGGACGCGCCGAATACATCGGAGAGGAGGATGAATTCCTGCCGCCGGTCATCGGTGATATGCCCGGCGGCGGTGAGGAACTCGATCGCCGTGTTCCATTCCTCCTCGGTCAGGCGCACCTCGCGCAAGAAGGCGTGCAGGTGCCGGGTCAGCGACTGCAACACCAACTTCAGGCGCTCGTTGTCGGCGCCGTCGAAGCTGGCGACCACCTTCGCGGTCAACTCTTCCTCACGCCGGCGCTGTTCGGGGTTGGCGGCCACGGTCTTGTCCACGGTGCGGGAAGTCATGACAAGAAACCTTCCGATGAGGGCTGGGTGCCGGCCCAGGCGGCGCGGAGCAGAACCTCGAGGTTGCCCGGTGTCACCTGGCGCGGGGTGGTGTCGGGGATGAACGGCAGGATGAGTGCGACCGCCTCGGGAATGTTGTCCTCGGTCAGCCCGTGATCGGCCAGGGCGGTGGGCGCGTCGAGCCTTGCACGCAGCGTGTTCAGCCCGTCGAGTGCGTGTGCGGTGCCGAATGCGGCGGCGATCCGCGCTTCGGCGGCGGGTGCGGCGGGCGCGAGGAAGGCAAGGACGTACGGCAACACGACGGCGTGGGTCTGCGCGTGGGGCAGGTTGTAGGCGCCGCCGAGGACGTGGCAGATCTTGTGGTGCATCCCCGATCCCGCCGAGGCGAAGGCGACCGCGGACAGGTAGGCACCGTAGAGGCAGTCCTCCCGCCCGGCAATGTCGTCGGGGTCGGCCTTGACGGCCGGCAGCCCGGCGTTGAGCGTGCGGATCGCTTCGGCGGCCAACGCCTGGTTGATCGGGTCGGCGCGCGGCGCCCACATCGAGTCGATGCTGTGCGCCAGGGCGTTCAGACCGGACGCCACCGACAGGTCGGCGGGCAGCGAACTGGTCAGGTCCGCGTCGTAGACGACCGTGACGGGCAGGACCCTGTCGTCGACCCCGGTGCTCTTCCGTGAATCCTCGGTCAACCCCCAGACGTTGGTCGCCTCCGAACCGGCGTAGGTGGTCGGGACGGCCACGATGGGCAGACCGGTGGTCAGAGCGATCGCCTTCGCCAGACCGGTCGTCGACCCGCCACCGATGCAGACCAGCAGGTCGATCCCGTGCTCTGTGGCCGCGGCCCGGGCCTTCTCGGCCTTGGCGATCGGCACGTGCGGTGCGACGTCGTCGTAGCGCAATTCCACCGTGATGCGCTCGGTGACCGTCTGGGCGATCGGCTGCTCGGTCGGGCCGGCGATCACCATGACCGCTCGCGCGCCGAGCCGGTCGACCTCGGCGGCCAGGTTCTGCGCCGCCCGTCCGGTGCCGAACAGCACCCGCTGCGGCAGGGTCGTGTGTTCGAAGGTGGTCATCGGACGTACGCCTCCCGGGCGGCCAGTTCGGCGTCGTATCCGTAGAGCCAACCACTGGCCACCAGGGGATCCTGCTGGGCGAGTCCGGCGTCCCGGGTGATCTGTTCCGGACCGTCGGGCAGGTGGTTGATCTCCTTGCGGCCGCGGCTGAGCTGCTGGACCCTCGTCGTGCGGGGCAGGCGGATCTCCTCGTAGGTGCGCAGCGCCCGATCGGGGTCGCCGGTGTCCGCGGCCAGGCACTGGGCGAGCGCGGCACCGTCCTCGATGGCCTGGGCGGCGCCCTGGGCGAAGAACGGAAACATCGGATGCGCGGCATCACCGAGCAGCGTCACCCGACCACGTGACCACTGGTCGAGCGGTGCGCGGTCGAGCAGCGCCCATCGTCCCGGCGTCCCGGCAGCCCTGATCAGATCGGTCAGCCGGGGATCCCACCCGTCGAACTCGGCGAGGAGCTCCGCGACTGTGCCGGTGGCGCTCCAGGATTCGTCGGTGAAGTCACCGGCGGGGGCGAACGCCACGATGTTGACGGCCTTGCCGCCCGAGATCGGGTAGTGCACGAGGTGATGGTCCGGTCCGATCCACAGGGTCTGGACCGGGCGGCGCGCAAACGCCGGGGCGTCCGCGGCGGGGACGAGCGCCCGGAACGCACACATCCCGGAGTATTCGGCGGGGGCGGGGGTGGTGATGGCGCCCCGGATGACCGAGTGGACCCCGTCGGCGCCGATGACGACGTCGGCGTCGACCACCGATCCGTCGCCGAAGTGCAGGCGCGCCCCGTCGGCGTGGGGTTCGATGCCGGTGCACCGCATGCCCAATCGGATCAGCTTCGCCGGTACCGCCGCGCGGACGGCGTCGAGCACGTCGGCGCGGTGCGCGACGTAGGAGCGTTCGCCGTACAGGGCTTCGCAGTTGTCGGTGAGCTGCTCGGCCGAGAGGATCGCCCCGTTCTGCCAGCGCCGGAATTCCCAGCCGACCTCGAGGGGGACCGCCTTGGCGAGGAAGGTGTCGAAGTGACCGAGCCGGCGGATCATTCGCACCGCGTTGGGGGAGACGACCAGTCCGGCTCCGACCTCCCCGAGCTGGGGTGCCTGCTCGTAGACGGTGACGTCGAGACCGGCCCGGTGCAGGAACGCTGCTGCCGCCACTCCGCCGATACCGCCGCCGACGACGGCGATACGGGGGGAACCGGTTGAGGGGGACTCGGGTGTGGTTGTACTCATGGGAAAGGCCTTTCTGACTCGATCCGCCGGCGTGCGGAGGCGAAGGGGTTGTCGCCGTGTGCCGGCGAGACCCGTCGACCGCGCGCTGGGGGTGGAGCACCCGTTCCGGTGGCGGACGGGGTCAGCGCTGTACGGGGGTGTCCTGGGAGGTGGGGGTCAGTTCGCGGCGCAGGAGTTTGCCGACCGGGCTGCGGGGCAGGCTCTCACGCCGTTCGAGGACGCGGGGGATCTTGAATTTAGCCAGCTGTGGGCGCAGGAACTGTTGCAGCTCGTCGAGTTCGACGGTGTCGTCGCAGACGACGACCGCGGTGATGATTTCACCCCACACCGGGTCGGGGCGGCCGACGACGGCGGCATCGCGGATCCCGGGATACTGGACGACCAGGTGCTCGATCTCGGCGGGATCCACGTTCTCCCCGCCGGTGATGATGATTTCCTTCGACCGCCCCGTGATGCACAGGTCGCCGTCGACATCGATGAAGCCGCGGTCGCCGCTGGCCAGCCATCCCTGTCGGAACGTCTCGGCGGTCGCGGTCTCGTTGCCCCAGTAGCCGGAGGCGATGTGCGGTCCGCGCACGAGCACCTCGCCGACCTGGCCGGGCGGAAGGTCGCTGCCGTCATCGGAAACGATCCGCAGATCCGTCAGCAACGCCGGAGTCCCTGATGATGCGGACTTGAGTGCCGCGTCGGTGGCGCGCCGGAAACTGACCGACGGTCCGGCCTCGGTCAGCCCGTAGCTGGCGAGAACCGGGACACCGCGCGAGGCCCACAGGGCCACCAGTTCCGGTGGCATCGGGGCGCCGCCGCCGAGGATCCACCGCAGGCTCGAGGTGTTCGCGTCCGTGAACCCCGGCACCTGCGCCATCAGAGTGAGCATCGAGGGCACCGCGAACATGGTGGTCACAGCGAACTGTTCGATCTGCTGCAGGCACCGCCCGGCGTCGAACTTGCTGTCGAGGACGACCGTGCCGCCCTTGTACAGGGTGGCGACGGCGAGGGTATTCAACGCCGCGACGTGCGACAGGGGTGTGTTCACCAGCGTCACATCGTCGGCGACGATGTCCAGTCCGAGCAGGGTGTTGACCCCGTTGAAGAACAGTGCGCCGTGACTGAGGGTGACTCCCTTGGGGTGTCCGGACGTTCCCGAGGTGTAGACGACCAACGCCGCGGAGTCCGCCGTCGGGCGGTGCTCCGGCGCGGGACCGGGAACATACGCGGGCAGGTGCGGCAGTGCCAGGTCGTGAACCTTTTCCAGGGACAGGATCGGTATGCCGTCGACGCCGGGCACCTCGCGGCCGGCGTCGACGGTGTGCGGCGACACCAGCAGCACGCGCGCCGACAGATCCTGCAGGATGTAGCCGACGTCCGTGGGTGGGGACGCGATACCGACCGGGGTGAAGACCGCCCCGATCCGTGAACTCGCATAGAGCGCGATCAGGATCTCGGGGCGGTTCTCCGAGTAACACACGACGCGATCTCCGGGCCGAACCCCCTGTTCGGTGAGGAACGACGCCGCCGCCCGGATCCGGTCGAGGAGCTGACCGTAGG
>NZ_JBFUGT010000088.1:0-24369 GCF_056402775.1 Rhodococcus sp. P3_B8 | reverse complement strand
CTGCGCGCATGCTCGAAACACTAGACGCGCAGGGGCGGCGAGAGGCGTCAACGAGCGAACAGCCGCTTCCGCTTGCGGGCGACGGACACCAGCTCGACCTTGTCGGTCATCTTCACGCGGGGCCGGCCGGACCCCGCCGCGCGGCCGGTCTCCGCCTTGTCGATCGCCCGCCAGCCGGGGAACCCGATCTGTTCCGGCTGGCGCCGCTCGATCAGCTTCTTCACGTCCTTGCGGGTGCCGACCGTGCCGAGGAGTTTTCCGGCCTCGAAATCTGCGAGCAGCGACGACACCGTCTCCTTCGCGCACGCCTTGTTGGTGCCGATGACGCCGCTGGGTCCGCGCTTGATCCATCCGGTCACGTACACCCGGTCGGTGACCCGGCCGTGCTCGTTGGGGATCACGCCGCGCTTCTCGTCGAACGCGACACCGCCGACGGGGTTGCCGCGGTAGCCGATGGAGCGCAGCACGAGCGAGGTGTCCAGCGAACCCTCCTCGCCGCGAGCCCGGGCGGACAACGCGCCGGAGTCGTCGACCACCAGTTCGTTGCGTCCGTAGCGCAGGGCCTCGGCCTTGCCGGAACCGGTGACCTCGAGCGGCGACGTCAGGTAGCGGAACACGATGCGCTTGTGTCCGGGCCGCGGGGCACGCTGCGCGAACTCCCGCGCGAGCCGGACCTTCATCGCGGTGGCCGGATCGTCGAGCAGTGCCTCACTGGCCGAGTCGAGGTCGAGATCGGCGTCGTCGATGACGACGTCCACGTTCTCGAGGTCGCCGAGCGCCAGGAACTCGGGGTTGCTGTAGGCGGCCTGCGCAGGCCCGCGGCGGCCGAGCAGAACGACTTCCTCGATGTTGCTGCGCCGCAGCGCGGCGAGAGCGTGATCGGCGATGTCCGTCCGTTCCAGCTCCTCGACGTTCATCGTGAGGATGCGGGCCACGTCGAGCGCGACGTTGCCGTTGCCGACGATCACCGCGCGCTTCGCGGACAGGTCGAACGTGCGCTCCGCGTAGTCCGGGTGGCCGTTGTACCAGGCCACGAACTCGGTGGCGGCGTGCACGCCGGGAAGATCCTCGCCCGGGATCCCCAGACGCCGGTCGCTCGACGCCCCGACGGCGTAGATGACGGCGTGGTGATTCTCCAGCAGCTCGTCGTGGGTGACGTGTTTGCCGACCTCGACGTTGAGGTGGAACTCGAAGTTCGGCCGGTCGAGGCTCCACTCGAACATCCGGGTCACCTCCTTGGTGCCGGGATGGTCGGGTGCGACACCCGCGCGGACGAGTCCCCACGGGGTCGGGAGCTTCTCGAACATCTCGACCTCGACGTCGGACCGTTCGAGCAGTTCACCGGCGGCGTAGCAGGCCGCCGGGCCGGCGCCGACGACGGCGACCCGGAGCTTGCCGAGGTCGCGGCGCGGCGGGGTCGCGGGTGTGAGGGGGATCCACCCGGTCGGCATGGGGTTGGTCGTGTAGTACTCGGCGTTGATGTCCTTGTAGCGCGTGAGCGAGCCGATGAGCTTGTCTTCCGGGAAGATCGCGTCGACCGGACACGCGTCGACGCAGGCCCCGCAGTCGATGCAGGTTTCCGGGTCGATGTGCAGCATCTCGGTCTGCGCGAATTCCCGCTCCTCCGGTGTCGGATGGATGCAGTTCACGGGGCATGCGGAGACGCAGCTCGCGTCGTTGCAGCACGCCTGGGTGATGACATATGCCATTGCGGTTTCCTCACACCTGTCCGGACCATCGAACTCGTTTGTGTTACACGTAGTAACAGTTATATGAACTGTACTGAGAATCGCGTCCGCAAACAAGCACCGGCGCCGGGATGGAAGAATCGGGGCTCCGTCCACGAGCGAAGGAACCGCATCTTGGCACTCGACCGACCCCTCGCCGCTGTCCCCGCACGCGGCCGCTTCTTCGAGACGTCCTGGCCGGTCCGCACCGGCGACATCGATGCCGCCAAGCGCCTGCGCCTCGACGGGATCGCGCGGTATCTGCAGGACGCCGGACTGGACAACCTCGACGCGGTCGACGCCGCCGACAGTCACCCGCTGTGGATCGTCCGGCGCACCGTCATCGACGTCGTACGACCGGCGGTATGGCCCGAGCGGGTGCACCTCCGGCGCTGGTGCTCCGCGCTCTCTACCCGCTGGACGAACATGCGGGTCCAGATCGAGGGTGAGGCGGGCGCCCTCATCGAGACCGAAGGTTTCTGGATCCACATCAGCGGCGAAACGGGAATGCCCACCCGCATCGACGACGGGTTCATCGAACGCCTCGGCGAGTCGGCGGAGGAACACCGGCTCAAATGGAAGCGCTGGCTCGTCGAGAATGCGCCGGCCGCCGAGGAGGACGGCATCGTGGATACCGAGTTCGTTCTACGCCGCACCGACATCGACCCGTTCGACCACGTCAACAACGCCGTCTACTGGCAGGCCGTCGAAGAACTGCTCGCCGACCACGAGCATCCGGGCGGCGGTCGCCTCGTCGACAATCCCCATCGCGCCGTGCTCGAATACCTTTCGCCCATCGTGTCGACGGACCGGATCGTCCTGCGTTCGAGGCGGGACGAGACGTCGCTGACCGTGTGGTTCCTGGTCGACGACGCCCTGCGGGCCGTGGCCCGGGTCGGGCCACTCACCACCTGATCAGACCATCTGCTGGGTGCCGATCACCCGCAACAGGTCGAGCCGGGCCCGCGCGTCGGAGCCCGGCTGCGGCATGTACACGAGCAGATGCTGGTAGGCGCTCGGGGTCAGCAGCGTCTCGCAGACGAGGTCGATGCGTCCGACCTCGGCGTGGAGGACGGTCTTGGTGTCGGAGCGGCGGACGGCTACATCGTGCCTGTCCCAGAGCGCCGCGAACTCGGCGCTGCTCTCGTAGAGGCGGTCCACCAATTCCGTCACGTCGGCGTCACCGGCCCGCCGGGCAGCCGTCGCCCGCAGATCCGCGACGTGGTTTCCGGCGAGCCGCTCGTGATCGTCCTCGGGGAACATTCCGCGCTCGCCGGGGTGCGCGAACCACCGCCACGGCACGTACCGGTCGAGACCCGAATACCGGGTCGCGTCGCCGAACAGGATCACGTGCATGCGGTTCTGGACCAGCACCTCCCCGAGGTCCGAGATGACGCAGCCCGGGGTGTCGTCGAGCTTGTCGAGCAGGTGCAGCAGTCCCGGTCCGACGTGTTTGTTGCCCGCGGCCCGCATCGGCGGCACCTGACCCGACAACAGGTAGAGATGGTCTCGCTGATCGTCGGTCAGCCGCAACGCCCGCGCGATCGACGCCAGGACCTGCGTCGACGGATGCGGGCCGCGGGCCTGCTCGAGTCGGGTGTAGTAATCCGTCGACATTCCCGCGAGCATCGCCACCTCGTCGCGCCGGAGCCCCGGCGTCCGCCGGCGTACACCCGGTGGCAGTCCGACGTCGGCCGGAACCAGCTGTTCCCTGCGACGGCGGAGGAAGTCGGCCAACTCGGAGCGGTTCATGCATCAACTGTGCCGGACCCACCGGGACGCTGCCAGGGATCGCCGGTCCCCCGATGAACGGTCTCTGGTTGCCGCTCCCGGCGACGGCGACGCTGGTGTCAGTCCGGAACAGACACCGACAATCGGAGCAGAACATGATCAGCACCACCGCACTCGGAACCACCGGTCCCACCGTCAGCCGGCTCGGCCTCGGCGCCATGGGCATGTCCGGGATGTAYGGCAGGACGGACGACGTGGAGTCCATCGCCACCATCCACGCGGCGCTCGACGCCGGGATCGATCTCGTCGACACCGGGGACTTCTACGGATCGGGCCACAACGAGTCCCTGATCGGCAAGGCCCTCGCCGGCCGTCGACGGGAGGACGTGACCCTCAGCGTCAAGTTCGGCGGACTGCGCGGCCCCGGCGGCACGTGGGCCGGAGTGGACACGCGACCCGAGTCGATCCGGAACTTCCTCGCCTACTCGCTGCAGCGTCTCGGCGTCGACTACATCGACATCTACCGCCCCGCCCGTCTCGACCCCGACGTGCCGATCGAGGACACCGTCGGAACGATCGGCGAACTCGTCGAGGCCGGCTACGTGCGCCACATCGGCCTGTCCGAGGTGGGCCCCGAGACCCTGCGCCGCGCGGCGGCCGTGCACCCGATCGTGGACCTGCAGATCGAGTACTCGCTCATCTCGCGGGGTATCGAGGCCGAGATCCTTCCGCTCTGCCGGGAACTCGGGATCGGCGTGACGGCCTACGGCGTACTTTCCCGGGGTCTGCTCAGCGACTCGCTGCGCACCGATCAGACCCTCGCGGCCGACGACTTCCGCGCACACAGCCCCCGGTTCCAGGGCGACAACCTCCGGCAGAACCTCACCCTCGTCGACTCGCTCGCCGCCGTGGCCGCGCAGCACGGGGTGAGCGTCGCGCAGCTGGCGATCGCGTGGGTTCTCGCCCAGGGCGACGACATCGTGCCCGTCGTCGGAGCGCGCACCGTCGCCCGGCTCCAGGAGACGCTCGGCGCACTCGACGTCCACCTCGACGCCGGTGACCTCGCCGCCATCGCCGCAGCGGTTCCCGACACCGCAGTCGCCGGGGACCGCTACGCGCCCGCGCAGATGGCCCAACTCGACAGTGAACGCGCCGGCGTGGGGCGCTAGCGTCTAGCCATGGCCTCGCACAGCTCCTCGCGGAATCGCACCCTGATCCTGATGCGCCACGGCAAGTCGGCGTACCCGGAGGGGGTCGCGGATCACGAGCGGCCGTTGGCGCCGCGCGGACGGAAGCAGGCGGGTCTGGCCGGTGAGTGGCTGCGGTCCACGCAGCCGCCGATCGACGCCGTGCTGTGTTCGACTGCTCGCCGCACCCGGGAAACGCTGGAGGCGACCCGGGTCGGCGCTCCCGCCCGGTTCGCCGACGAGTTGTACGGCGCGTACCCGTCCGAGGTGCTCATGGAGATCGTGCGGGTCGAGCCGTCGGTGCGCACGCTGCTCGTGGTCGGACATGTTCCCGGCATGCCGTCGACGGCACTGGATCTGGCGGGCAACCCCGACACCGGGGAAGCCGACCTGATGCGGGAGAAGTTCCCGACGTCCGCGCTCGCGGTCCTCACGGTGCCGTGCGACTGGGACGAACTCACGTCGAGTGCGGCGTCACTCGCCGCGTTCCACGTCCCGCGGTAGGGGCCTCAGAACAGCTTCCGGCCGACGACGGCGACGACACCCAGAATCAGGACCAGCACGAGGGCCGACCAGAATCCGAACAGCCACCAGACCACCCCGAAGACGACCAGTGCCGGTGCCACGGTGATGAGTGCGATCGTGGGGCTTTCCCGCAGCACTTCGAGTGCCGACTCCGTCTTGACGCGATCGATCTTCTTCTCGGACATCTCGTCTCCGTTCAGCGAACCACGCATATCGGACAGGTGTGGTCGAGGATAGTCTTCACGGGACGAGAACCAGCTCGAGCGAGGGCAGACCAGCGGCGAGGGAGATGGGAAACCGCAGTGACCACCCGACAGGAGAAGGCCGCCCAGACGCGCCGGGACTTACTCGACGCAGCCAGAGTGGTCTTCGAACGCAAGGGTTACCTGAACGCCACCATCACCGACATCACGACCGAGGCCGGCAAGGCGGCGGGTTCGTTCTACAACCATTTCGATGGCAAGGAAGCGCTGCTCCTCGCGCTCGCGGACGACATCGGCGACGACGCGGATGCACTCGTCACCACCTCCCCCGACGATCTGCGGAACCTCGGTCCGCATCTCGCCGTGTTCTGGCAACTGCAGTCGCGGCATCGCACCGTGATGGCCGCGCTCCGCGACGCAGCCCTCGTCGATCCCGAGTTCGCGCAGCGGATGCACGACTTCGGGATCGAGCAGATGAAGCCGTGGGCCGAACTCCTCACGACACTCTCCGCGGACGGCGCACACCTCCCTGCGAGCCCCGACGTCAGTGCCCAGTTGCTCGCCGCGGTGGCGACCGCCTTCGTCGGCCTGTGGGACGGCGACGACGATGCGGGCATCGCCGCACTCACCCGGTTCGTCGAGCGCGGGCTCCTCGGCTAACTGCCCGGGAACGTCACGACATCGAGGTACAGCGGCATCTCGTCGGTGCGCGATCCGGTCTGCGTTCCCGCCTCGTCGACCACCGGGGCGCCGGCGGTCGCAGCAGCTTCGAGGCTCTCCCCCGTCACCCGCCCGTCGAGGTCGAAGTTCTCGAACTCGAACGGAATGCCGTTCGACGCCAGGTAGTCCGGCCCGTCCATCAGATGGAAGTGCAGATGCGGTGCGTCGGTGTTACCGCTGTTGCCCAGCAACCCGAGCTGGTCGCCCGCCCGCAGGTCCTGGCCGACGCTGATGTCGTCCACGCTGCCGGGCTGCAGGTGCGCGTAGAACGCGTACCGCCCGTTCCCGATGTCCTGGACGACGTGGTTTCCGCCGTACTGGTCGAGGGGCAGTCCCTGCGGACTGGCACCCGGAACCTGTTCGGACAGGTCGCCCACGACGGCGATCACCTTGCCGTCCGACACCGCACGGACCGGTGCGCCGTAGTACTCGTAGCTCGACAGCTGAGTCTTGTCGCCGACGTAGATGCGTCCCTGCTCGTCGAGCTGGACGAAGTCGATCGCGAAGCGCTCGGCCGTGAGCATCCGCCCGTTGATCGGCAGCACGGCCGCGCGGTGGGACGTGACCGTGCAGCAGCCGGTGCCGTCGAGCCACCGCGGACCGTCGAGGGGAGCGCGGATCCGGACGGCGTCGCGGGTGTCGACTTCGGTGTCCGCCACGTTCTCGGCGAGCTGCGACGGCACGAGTGACGTCGCCTGCGGAAAGTTGACGTTCACGACGTGGCCGAGACTGGTGGGCACGTCGTCGGGACTGTTCAGTGTCGCGTCGATCCACACCAGCCCCTGCTGTCCGGGGGCGAGGACGGTGCCGGTCTTCGGGCCTCCGCCGAGTGCCTGGAACCAGGGCGTCAGCGCATCGCCGCTCAAATCCACCAGCGTGCGGCCGTCGCCCTTCACCTGCAGCGACGTGATCGTCGCCGGCTGCGAACCGGTGTTCGTCAGCCGCAGTTCGTAGACCAGGTGCACGCGACCGTCGCTGCCCGTCACCGGGATCGGTGCGGCCACCACATCCGCGACCACCGGAGTGAGCACCGCGGGACCGGCGGACGCGGCAGGCGCCGCCGACGACGTCGCCTCGCTCTGCTGGGTGTCCGAGGCCGTGCAGGAGGTCGCGGCCCCCACGACGACGGCGAGTAGGAGCGCGATGGCGAACCTAGACCGGGCCATCATCCGACGCTAGCAACGGCGAACACCCGGCGACAAGGCATGCAAACAGATGAAGGCCCCACCCCCGAAGAGAGAGGGGTGGGGCCTTCGTCCTTGGTGAGTGCCCGGCGAGTCCTGGGACTCGTCAACCGCTCACGGGCGCGGAGCGCCTACCGGTAATCGTTGCTGAAACCGTAATCGTCCAGCGGCACCGCGGCACCGGTGTTCTGGCCGAAGCCGTCCGGGCTGTAGTACTGGTCGTCGTAGGACGGAACCGCGTACGCAGCAGCGCGAGCTTCTTCGGTCGGCTGAACCTGGATGTTGCGGTAACGGTTGATACCGGTACCGGCGGGGATCAGCTTTCCGATGATCACGTTTTCCTTCAGACCGATCAGCTTGTCCGAGCGGCAGTTGATCGCCGCATCGGTCAGCACGCGAGTGGTCTCCTGGAACGACGCCGCGGACAGCCACGAGTCGGTCGCCAGCGATGCCTTGGTGATACCCATCAGCACCGGACGTCCGGCTGCCGGCTCGCCACCCTCGGCGACGACACGGCGGTTGGCCGCTTCGAAGTCCGCACGCTCGGTCAGCGAACCGGGCAGGAACTCCGTGGCGCCCGAGTCGATGATCGTCACGCGACGCAGCATCTGGCGCACGATGACCTCGATGTGCTTGTCGTGGATCGACACACCCTGGCTCCGGTACACCTCCTGAACCTCGTTGACGAGGTGGATCTGCACCTGACGGGGGCCCATGACACGCAGCACCTCGTGCGGATCGGCAGCACCTTCCATGAGCTGCTGACCGACCTCGACGTGGTCACCGTCGGCCAGAAGGCGTTCGGTGCCGTCGTCGTGCTTGAAGACACGCAGACGCTGACGCTTCGAGAGCTTGTCGTAGACAACCTCTTCGCCACCGTCGTCCGGGACGATGGTGATCTTGTAGAAGCGGTCGCCGTCCTCGAGCTGCACGCGGCCACTGACGTCGGCGATCGGGGCCTTGCCCTTGGGGACGCGGGCCTCGAACAGCTCCTGAACACGCGGCAGACCACCGGTGATGTYGTCTCCGGCGACACCACCCTGGTGGAACGTACGCATGGTCAGCTGGGTACCGGGCTCACCGATGGACTGTGCGGCGACGATACCGACGGCCTCACCGATGTCGACGAGCTTGCCGGTGGCCATGGAGCGGCCGTAGCAAGTGGCGCAGACACCGGTGCCGGTGGTGCAGGTGAGCACCGAGCGGACCTTGACCTGCGTGATGCCTGCTTCGAGCAGCGCGTCGATCGCCGGGTCGCCCAGGTCGTGTCCACGCTCGACGATGACGTTGCCGTTCTCGTCGACCGCGTCGGCGGCCAGGGTGCGGGCGTACGTGCTCGTCTCCACGTGAGCGTCGCGGATCAGCGTGCCGTCGGCCTGCTTCTCGGCGATCGTGGTGACGATGCCGCGCTCGGTTCCACAGTCGACCTCGCGGACGATGACGTCCTGCGAGACGTCCACCAGACGACGGGTCAGGTAACCCGAGTCGGCGGTGCGGAGCGCGGTATCGGCCAGACCCTTACGGGCACCGTGCGTGTTGATGAAGTACTCGAGAACGGTCAGGCCTTCCTTGAAGGAAGACTTGATCGGACGCGGGATGAACTCACCCTTCGGGTTGGTCACCAGACCCTTCATACCGGCGAGCGACCGAACCTGAGTCATGTTGCCGGCGGCGCCGGACTTCACGATCATCGGGATCGGGTTGTCGTCGGGGAAGTGGGCCTCCATGGCCTTACCGACCTCGTCGGTGGCCTCGGACCAGATCTTGACCAGGGCGCTGTTGCGCTCGGTCTTGTTCAGAGCACCACGCTGGTACTTCTTCTCGATTTGGTCGGCCTGAGCCTCGAAGGACTCCATGATCTGAGCCTTCTCCGGCGGCACGAGGACGTCGGAGATCGAGACCGTGACACCCGAACGCGTGGCCCAGTAGAAACCGGCGTCCTTCAGCTTGTCGACGGTCTGCGCGACCACGATCATGGGGTAGCGCTCGGCGAGGTCGTTGATGATCGTCGCCTGACGCTTCTTCGGCATCTGCTCGTTGACGAACGGGTAGTCCGCGGGCAGCAGCTCGTTGAAGAGCACGCGACCCAGCGTCGTCTCCGCGGTCCAGCCGTCACCGTAGTTCCAGCCTTCGGGGAACAGCTCCGACTCGATGTCGCGGGGCGGGCGCTGCTGCGTGAGCCGCACCTTGATCTTCGCCTGCACGACGAGCGCGCCACGATCGACGGCCATCTGAGCCTCGGCAGGCGAGGAGTACACGCCCTGCTCCGCCTCTTCGCTGGTCGACGCTTCGAGCTCGCCGATCGCACCCTCGTCCAACCGGGTCAGGTGGTACAGACCGGTGACCATGTCCAGACGGGGCATGGCGAGCGGTCGACCCGACGCGGGCGACAGGATGTTGTTCGACGACAGCATCAGGATGCGAGCCTCGGCCTGCGCCTCCGCGGACAGCGGAAGGTGCACGGCCATCTGGTCACCGTCGAAGTCGGCGTTGAAGGCCTCACACACCAGCGGGTGGAGCTGAATGGCCTTACCTTCGACCAGCTGCGGCTCGAAGGCCTGGATGCCCAGGCGGTGCAGCGTCGGTGCACGGTTCAGCAGCACCGGGTGCTCGGCGATGACCTCTTCGAGGACGTCCCACACCTGTGCGCGCTGACGTTCCACCATGCGCTTGGCGGACTTGATGTTCTGCGCGTGGTTCAGGTCGACCAGACGCTTCATCACGAACGGCTTGAACAGCTCGAGAGCCATCAGCTTCGGCAGACCGCACTGGTGCAGCTTGAGCTGCGGGCCGACGACGATGACGGAACGACCCGAGTAGTCGACGCGCTTACCGAGCAGGTTCTGACGGAAACGACCCTGCTTGCCCTTGAGCAGGTCGCTCAGGGACTTCAGCGGACGGTTACCGGGACCCGTGACGGGACGGCCACGACGGCCGTTGTCGAACAGCGCGTCCACGGACTCCTGCAGCATCCGCTTCTCGTTGTTGACGATGATCTCGGGGGCACCGAGGTCGATCAGTCGCTTGAGGCGGTTGTTGCGGTTGATCACGCGGCGGTACAGGTCGTTCAGGTCGGAGGTGGCGAAGCGGCCACCGTCGAGCTGAACCATCGGGCGCAGCTCCGGCGGGATCACCGGGACGGCGTTCAGAACCATGCCCATGGGCGAGTTCTGGTTGACCTGGAAGGCTGCGACGACCTTGAGACGCTTCAGTGCGCGGAGCTTCTTCTGCCCCTTGCCGCTGCGGATGGTCTCGCGGAGGTTCTCGGCCTCGGCGTCGATGTCGAAGCTCTCCATGAGCTTCTGGATCGACTCGGCACCCATGGCGCCCGTGAAGTACTCGCCGTAGCGGTCGACGAGCTCGCGGTACAGCAGTTCGTCGACGATGAGCTGCTTGACACTCAACTTGGTGAACGTGGTCCAGATCTCGTCGAGACGATCCAGCTCGCGCTGCGCGCGGTCACGGAGCTGACGCATTTCGCGCTCGCCGCCGTCCTTGACCTTGCGGCGGACGTCAGACTTGGCGCCCTCTGCCTCCAGCTCGGCGATGTCGGCTTCGAGCTTCTGAGCGCGGGCCTCGAGGTCGGCGTCACGCTGATCCGCGACGGACTTCTTCTCGACCTGCATCTCGGCTTCGAGAGTGGACAGCTCGTTGTGACGCAGTTCCTCGTCGACACCGACGATGACGTACGCGGCGAAGTAGATGATCTTCTCGAGATCCTTCGGCGCCAGGTCGAGCAGGTAGCCGAGACGGCTGGGCACGCCCTTGAAGTACCAGATGTGCGTGACCGGGGCGGCCAGTTCGATGTGGCCCATACGCTCACGCCGAACCTTGGCGCGGGTCACCTCGACGCCGCAGCGCTCACAAATGATGCCCTTGAAGCGGACACGCTTGTACTTACCGCAGTAGCACTCCCAGTCCCGGGTGGGGCCGAAGATCTTCTCGCAGAAGAGGCCGTCCTTCTCGGGCTTGAGGGTGCGRTAGTTGATGGTCTCCGGCTTCTTGACCTCACCGTAGGACCAATTGCGGATGTCCTCTGCACTGGCGAGGCCAATGCGGAGTTCATCGAAGAAGTTGACGTCGAGCACGTAACTTCCTTTCCCCAGAGGGATTGTGGATCAACGGTCACCCGCCGATACCTGACTGCCAATTCAAATGTGAACTACGCCCCCGGATCCTGATTTCTCAGGACCCGGGGACCGAAACCTAGTTCGCGAGGTCGTCGACCGTCGCCGCTTCGTTCCGGGACAAGTTGATGCCCAGGTTCGCTGCGGCCCGCTCCAGGTCCTCGTCGTCGCCGTCGGCCATCGCGATGGCCGCGCCGTCCGAGGACAGCACCTCCACGTTGAGGCAGAGCGACTGGAGCTCCTTCAGGAGCACCTTGAACGACTCGGGGATGCCCGGCTCGGGGATGTTCTCGCCCTTGACGATGGCCTCGTACACCTTGACTCGACCCACCACGTCGTCCGACTTGATGGTGAGCAGCTCCTGCAGCGTGTATGCCGCGCCGTAGGCCTGCATCGCCCAGCACTCCATCTCACCGAAGCGCTGGCCACCGAACTGGGCCTTACCGCCGAGCGGCTGCTGGGTGATCATCGAGTACGGACCGGTCGAACGAGCGTGGATCTTGTCGTCGACCAGGTGGTGCAGCTTGATGATGTACATGTAGCCGACCGAGACCGGGTACGGGAACGGCTCGCCGGAACGGCCGTCGAACAACGTGGCCTTTCCGTCGGACGCGACCATGACCTCGCCGTCGCGGTTCGGCAGCGTCGAACCGAGGAGACCGGTGAGCTCGTCTTCCTTGGCGCCGTCGAACACCGGGGTAGCGATGTTGGAGTCGGCAGGTGCAGACAGCATCTCCTCCGGCAGCTGCTCCGCCCAATCGGGACGGGAGCCGTCGCCGGCGATCTGAACGTTCCAGCCGGTCTTGCCGATCCACCCGAGGTGGGTCTCCAAGATCTGACCGATGTTCATACGACGCGGAACACCGTGGGTGTTCAGAATGATGTCGACCGGAGTGCCGTCGGGCAGGAACGGCATGTCCTCCTGCGGGAGGATCTTGCCGATGACGCCCTTGTTGCCGTGGCGGCCGGCGAGCTTGTCGCCGTCCTGGATCTTGCGCTTCTGTGCCACGTAGACGCGGACCAGCTCGTTGACACCGGGGGGCAGATCGTCGTCGTCGTCGCGCGAGAACACGCGAATGCCGATGACCTTGCCGGTCTCACCGTGGGGAACCTTCAGCGACGTGTCGCGAACCTCGCGAGCCTTCTCACCGAAGATGGCGCGCAGCAGGCGCTCCTCGGGGGTCAGCTCGGTCTCGCCCTTCGGCGTGACCTTTCCGACCAGCACGTCACCGTCACGAACCTCGGCACCGATACGGATGATGCCGCGCTCGTCGAGGTCGGCGAGGACCTCGTCGGAGACGTTCGGGATGTCGCGAGTGATCTCCTCGGCACCGAGCTTGGTGTCGCGGGCATCGATCTCGTGCTCCTCGATGTGGATCGAGGTCAGGACGTCCTCTTCCACGAGGCGCTGCGACAGAATGATCGCGTCCTCGTAGTTGTGGCCTTCCCACGGCATGATCGCGACGAGCAGGTTCTTGCCGAGCGCCATCTCACCGTTCTCGGTGCAGGGGCCGTCGGCGAGGACCTGTCCGAACTCGACACGCTGTCCCTCGTCCACGATCGGACGCTGGTTGGCGCAGGTGCCCTGGTTCGAACGCGCGAACTTGCGCATCCGGTAGGTCTTGCGGCTTCCGTCGTCGGCCATGACCGTGACGTAGTCGGCGGAGACCTCTTCCACGACACCGGTCTTCTCGGTGACGATGACGTCGCCCGCGTCGACGGCGGCACGCAGTTCCATGCCGGTACCGACCAGCGGAGCCTCGCTGCGAACGAGGGGCACCGCCTGACGCTGCATGTTCGCACCCATCAGGGCACGGTTGGCGTCGTCGTGCTCGAGGAACGGAATCATCGCGGTCGCGACGGACACCATCTGTCGCGGCGAGACGTCCATGTAGTCGATCTCGGCGGACGAGACGAACTCGACCTCGCCACCCTTACGACGGACCAGAATGCGATCGTCCGTGAAGTGACCGTTGGCGTCGAGGGCCGAGTTGGCCTGGGCGACGACGTGGCGGTCCTCTTCGTCCGCGGTCAGGTAGTCGACCTGGTCGGTGACCTGGCCGTTCTCGACCTTGCGGTACGGCGTCTCGATGAAGCCGAACGGGTTGACCCGTGCGTACACCGACAGCGAACCGATCAGACCGATGTTCGGACCCTCAGGGGTCTCGATCGGGCACATGCGGCCGTAGTGCGACGGGTGAACGTCTCGCACCTCGAGGCCGGCGCGTTCACGGGACAGACCACCGGGGCCGAGGGCGGACAGACGACGCTTGTGCGTCAGCCCCGACAGCGGGTTGTTCTGGTCCATGAACTGCGACAGCTGGGAGGTTCCGAAGAACTCCTTGATCGCAGCCACGACGGGCCGGATGTTGATCAGCGTCTGCGGCGTGATCGCCTCGACGTCCTGGGTGGTCATGCGCTCACGAACCACTCGCTCCATGCGGGACAGGCCCACGCGGATCTGGTTCTGGATGAGCTCACCGACCGTGCGCAGACGACGGTTACCGAAGTGGTCGATGTCGTCGACCTCGACGGGCACCGCACTGCCGCCGGGGGCGGTCATCTCGGTGTCACCGGCGTGCAGGCGCACCAGGTACTCGATGGTGGCGACGATGTCTTCCTCGGTGAGGGTCGACGCGACGATCGGCTGTCCGAGGTTCAGGCCCAGCTTCTTGTTGATCTTGTAGCGACCCACGCGAGCCAAGTCGTAGCGCTTGTCCTTGAAGAACAGGTTCTCCAGGAGCGTCTGCGCGCTCTCCTTGGTCGGCGGCTCGCCCGGACGCAGCTTGCGGTAGATGTCGAGCAGCGCCTCGTCGGTGCCGGCGGTGTTGTCCTTCTCGAGCGTCGCCATGAGGATCTCCGAGAAGCCGAAGCGCTCGGTGATCTGCTCGGTGGTCCAGCCGAGGGCCTTCAGCAGCACGGTGACGGGCTGGCGGCGCTTGCGGTCGATGCGGACGCCGACCGTGTCACGCTTGTCCACGTCGAACTCGAGCCATGCACCACGGCCCGGGATGACCTTGACGCTGTGCAGGTCCTTTTCGGTGCCCTTGTCGACGGAGTGGTCGAAGTAGACGCCGGGGGAACGCACCAGCTGCGAGACCACGACACGCTCGGTGCCGTTGATGATGAACGTGCCCTTGTCGGTCATCATCGGGAAGTCGCCCATGAAGACCGTCTGGCTCTTGATCTCACCGGTGTTGTTGTTGATGAACTCCGCGGTCACGAACAACGGCGCCGCGTAGGTCATGTCTTTGTCTTTGCACTCGTCCGTCGAGGCCTTCACCTCGTCGAAACGCGGGTCCGAGAAGGACAGAGACATCGAGCCCGAGAAATCCTCGATCGGAGAAAGCTCCGCGAGAATGTCCTCGAGACCTCCGGAGATTGCGCTGTCGCCACGAGCGGCGGCGCGTTCGCGCCAGCTCTGCGCACCGATCAACCACTCGAACGAATCGGTTTGTACATCAAGAAGCCCGGGAACTTCGAGGGGTTCGCGAATCTTTGCGAACGAAACCCTCTTCGGGGCTCCGGGGATTCCGGAAACTGCCTTGGTCTGGCTAGAGACTGCCAAGATGCGTCCTTCCAGCACCTCACGCGGGCCGCTCTTGCTGTTGCGACCGCCGCTGTATCTGCTTCGAATTTCGCTGGTCACAACCCGAACGAAACTCGTCACAGTTGCTGAAGAGTGAATCACTTCGCAGCGGTGCGGACGAGGGGTGGACAGGAGGCAGCCAGCGCAACGTCCAAAAGTACACCCAAACTCAGTAGATGTCGAGTCGGGCACCCGAAACAGCACCCAGCCGGGCGCTTGGCCACGCGTCACTGCGCATGTTCACGCATCAGAGTGACGCGTGATCATCGCGGCGTCAAGAGTTAGGGGGCGTGTCGCGTCGTTTCGCGAGGCCCGGGACAGTTCACGCCGCCCCTTCCCAGCCGCTGACGGGCGGTGAACAATATGCGCACGCGATCGCCGTCGATTTCTCGAGGGAAGCAGAGCCGTGACGCGCTGGAGTTCGTTCGTCGTCGCCCGTCCGAAGCTGGTCCTGGCCGCCACGGTGCTGCTGGTGCTGCTCGGTGGGGCGTGGGGATCGGGCGTGTTCGACCGCCTGAGCCTCGGCGGGTACACCGATCCGGGCAGCGAATCCGCGGCCGTCGAGCGCCTGATCGAGGGGACGATCGGACGGCAGACCCCCGATCTGGCGGTCACCTACCACGCACGTCCGGGTGCGACGATCGAGGATCTCGGTCCCGAGGTGGCCGCCCACCTCGCGCAGATCGACCCCGGAGTGCTCGCCAACACTCCCCTGTCGTACTGGTCGGCGCCGCCGCAGGCGAAGGAGTTCCTGCGGTCCACCGACGGCACCGAGGGACTGGTGGTGCTGTCGCTGAGCGGCGACGAGAACACGCGTATCGCGGCGTACCACGTTCTCGAACCCCTGCTGGTCATCGACGGCGCTGACGCGGAGTTCAGCGGCTTCAGCGCGGCAGCCAACGCCTTCAACGAGGTGTCCGAAAGTGATCTGCTGCGAGCCGAGGCGGTGTCATTCCCGCTTCTGCTGCTCCTTCTGCTCGTCATCTTCGGCGGCCTCGTCGGCGCAGCCGTCCCGCTGTGCGTCGGCGGTCTCGCGATCCTCGGCGCCCTCGGCGCCCTGCGCGTGATCTCGTACTTCACCGAGGTCAGCGCATTCTCTGTGAACATCGCGAGCCTCGTCGGGCTCGGCATGTCCATCGATTACGGATTGTTCGTCGTGACCCGGTTCCGCGAGGAGCTGCGGTCCGGCTCCCGCACCGACGACGCCGTCCGCCGGACGCTCGCCACGGCCGGCCGGACCGTGGGGTTCTCCGCCCTCCTCCTCGTGTGCGGTTTCGTGGGCATGCTGGTGTTTCCCCAGGCCATCGTCCGGTCGTTCGCCTACGGCGGGATGGCAGCCATCGGGATCGCCGCCGTGCTGTCGCTGTCGGCGCTGCCCGCGGCACTCGCTCTGCTCGGGCCGCGCATCAACTCGCTGACGTGGCGACCGGGAGTGGTCGAACGCGGCGAAGACCGGGCGCACCGGTTCTGGGGCGGCGTCGCCGCCCGCGTCATGCGGCGGCCCGTCCCGATCGCGACGGCCATCGTCGCGGGGTTGCTCGTGCTCGCCGCGCCCCTCACAGGCGCATCACTGGGTGATCTCGACCACACCGGACTGCCCGCGGCTCACCCGCTCCGGCTCGCCGTCCAGGATCTCGCCACCGACTTTCCACTCGCCAACAACGGGGCGACTCTCGTCCTGCAGGGCAGCGACGGCAAGGCCCCGCCGCCGGCCGCCACGGCGGAGTTCTTCCGGGCGACGGCCGCGGTCGACGGCGTCCAGCGGGTGGTCCCGGTCGGCGCCACCGACACGTTCGTCGCCATCCGGGCCATCTTTCGCGACGCCGACCGCACGACGGGGGCCATGGCGACGGCCGCCGCACTGCGCGACCTCCCGCCCCCGGAAGGCACCGAGAAGATGCTGGGCGGGCTGAACGCCCTGACCGCCGACGGACTGGACGCGATGGCCGCGGGACTGCCGTGGATGATCGGGATCATGGTGGGCGTCACCTTCGTGCTGATGCTGCTGGCGTTCCGGTCCGTGGTGCTGCCCCTGAAGGCGATCGCGATGGCCACTCTGAGCCTCGCCGCCTCGTTCGGCGTGCTCACGTGGATCTTCGAGGATGGTCACGGGGCCGAATTTCTCGGTGACGCCGGGACCGCTGCCCGCGACGATGGTCGTGCTCATCATCGCGGTGGTGTTCGGGCTCTCCACCGACTACGAGATCTTCCTGATGTCACGGATGGTCGAGGCCCACGACAAGGGTGCGTCGACCGAGGAGGCCGTGCGGATCGGCACGGCACATACGGGGCGCATCGTGACGGCGGCCGCCGCGCTGCTGATCGTCGTCACCGGCGCGTTCACGCTCTCGGAACTGACGATGATGCGATTCATCGGGCTCGGCATGATCGTCGCGCTGCTCATCGACGCCACCGTCATCCGCATGATGCTGGTGCCCGCCTTGGTGAAGCTGATGGGTGAGGCCAACTGGTGGGCGCCGGGATTCCTGGCACGGAATACACCTACCCCCGGTTCACCGGAGCATCCGAAACCGACACCGCAGCAACAGATTCCCATCCAATCGTGAAGACGATCGGATGCGAATCGGTTTACTCTGCCGGAGAGGGCATTTCAGCACTCACCCGTCCGGAGCGCACGGATCCCGTTCCAGCTCAATTCTTTCCGGGCGGAAGGTTCAGCCCTCGCTGTCGGAGATGTCGGACAGCACCCACTTGCCGTCGATCTTCTCCATCTTGATCGACAGCGGGGTCGCAGCACTGCCCTGAGCCACGGCGTCACCGGTGGCGCTGACGTTCATGTGCGCGAGCAGTTCGGCCCGGTCGCCGTCGAGCATCGTGACCCCGATGTCGGTGACGGAGGCCTGGGTGGCCGTCTTGGTCTGAATGGCGGCCTCTTTGGTGGTGCCGGCGGTCGAGTCGAATTCGTCACGCTTGGCGTCGTTGAGGTAGCCGCGCGCCTTCTCGAAGTCCTGATCGATCGTTTCGTAGCTGTACGTGTACAGCGTCTCGATCGCCTCCGTTCCCGCCTTGGTCACCTCGGCGGTGCCGCCTTCGTCGACCCAGGCGATGTTCGTGATGTCTGCGCCGGGCTTGAAAGCCGCGACCACCGCGAACACCCCGAGCACCACCGCCACGGCTCCGAGGACCCCGACGAGCTTCCAGGTGATCCGACTGGACCCGCTGTCGGCCGCCGCGGTCTCGGCGGCGGGGGCCTGCTGCTTGCTGATGCGCGGTTGAAGGTTGGCAACCTTCGCCTTTCCCGCGGACGCGGCCTTCGCCGTCGACACCGGCTTGGCCAACGACACAGTCGTGTCCGTGTCGGAGGTCTTCGCCGTCTCGGTTTCGGCCTTCACCACCGGTTCCGTCTTCTTCGCCGGTTCCGGCTTCGTCACCGGCTCCGTCTCAGCGACCGGGGTTTCCGGTCGGGGCGGCTTCGGCGTCGACTGACGGGTCCCCGCCACGCGCGGACGCCTGCCCTTTGCAGCGCTGTCCGGCACGTTGTTTCGGCGCTTGGGGGGCATAGTTCACCACTTTCTCATTGCACGACGAGCTGTCGTCGACGTGGACACCGCAGCGACATGCCGCCGCGGCACATCAGGACTACTGACCGCCGCTGTCGCCTTCGGGGGCCTGTTCGGCCGGCGCCTGCTCGGCGGGGGCCGGTTCGGTGGGGGCCGGGGCGGGAGCCGCGCCGTCGGCGGGCACCGGTCCGCTCTCGAGCGGAATACGCCCGCCCACCGGTTCGACCGACGAGGCCTTCCAGACCCCGTCCACGTCCTGGACGTCCATCCGCATCGTCACCTTGGCCTTGTCGAAGCGGTCGGGCCACGTGGTGGTGACTGCCACGACGACCAGTGCCTTCGCGGTGCCGTCGTCGGTGTTCAGTTCCGTGAGTGTGCCCTGGATCAGCTCGGCCTTGCTCGCCGCACCGGATTGACGCATCTGGTCGGTGAACCCGTCCATCGTCGCCTGGAGGTCCTGGTTCATCTTGTCGCCCGTGATCGACGACTTCATGTTCTCGAAGGATCCGTCGAGGTCTTTCGAATCGACCGAGTTGAGGTTGATCGCGGCCTGCTGGGCGCCTGTCAACGCGGAATCGCGTGCGTCGGCGATCGGCTTGTCCACGAAGAGAGCGCGCGCCCACCCGAAGCCAAACCATCCGGCTGCGACAACCGCGATCACCACCAGTGCGGTCACCGCAGCAAACGAGGCCTTCAGAGTTCTGTCCTTCCCCGGAGCCGGTTGTCCCGACTCCGGGGGCGTGGTAATTCGCGTCACACCAATACCCTACTGATTGTTTTCTTCTACTCGCCCTCGGCCGGAACCGAATGCTACTTGGGAGTAACCCCGAGGAGCGGTGCGAGCTGCGTTGCGATGGGATTCAAGTTGAGAGTGTCAGGCATGACCTTCGGCTTGAAATCCCACGGCTGGATCGTGTCCGGATCGGCGAACACGATGCGGTCTGCACTTCGCACACCCGTCACGCTTCCCTGGGGAGCGTCGCAGTTGGCCTTCGTGTTGTACGGGAAGTCCTGCTGGGTGTCGTCGAAGTTCGGGTCCTGCCGCTTCATCTCGGCCAGGATCTCCTGAGTCCCTTCGTAACCGAGTGTGCACGACGGCGGATTGTTGGTTTCCAGGACGATGCCCTGGTGCACCGTGCCGTCGCCGGGGGCCACGGTCGACGCGGACGCCGCGATAGCAGGCAGGAACATCAGGATCGGCCGCAGCGCGATCGCCTGCGGAGCCAGCTTGTCGCCGACCGCGGCGAGGTTCGTCAGGTCGGTGGTGAGACTCGGACCGATCTGGTTCACCAGCAGACCGATCTCGTCGCTCGCCGGAATTCCCTTGTCGATGACCGCGCGCAGATCGGGGTCGCTGGTCCGCAGCTGCGCCGCAACCGCGTCGAGATCCGAACTGAACTGGACGATCGCGGAGGACTGATCGGACTGCGTCGCCAGCACCGTCTGGCTGTCCCGGATGAGGGCCAGCGTCTGCGGGAGAACGTCGAGTCCGTCCTTCGTCAGCGTCGACAGAGAGTCCGCGAGCGTCTGCAGATCTTCGCCCTTGCCGTTGAATGCCGTTCCCAGCTGGGTGACGACCGTGCGCAGCGAGTCGACCGGAACCGACCGGACCAGACCGTCGGTGGCCATCAGCACCTGCTCGACCGGAACAGGTGTCGACGTGTCGGCCTCGGTGATCACCGAGCCCTGTTCGAGGAACGGCCCCTGGTCGCTGTCGGGCTGAAGGTCGACGTACTGCTCACCGATCGCGGATCGGTTGGCGACGACGGCCTTGGCCGACGCCGGGATGTCGGGCCCACCCGAGGAGATCTTCAACTCGACGTTGATTCCGTCCGCGGTCAGGGACAGGTCGCCGACACGGCCGACGGGAACTCCGCGGTACGTGACCTCGGCGTTGGTGAAGATGCCGCCGGAGTCCTTGAACTGCGCGTTCACGTCGTACTCACCGAACCCGAGAAGATTGTCGAGGCGGACGTACTTGGCGCCGACGTAAACGAGCCCGAGCATCGCCACGATGGCGAACGCGACGAGCTGGATCCTGACCAGTCGTGACCTCACTGTCCACCCCCTATTCCGAACTGCTCCAGCAGTCCCCCGAGCGGGTTCTGCGGCGGCGGCGCTGCACCGTCCGTCGTGCCGTTCCCTGCGCCACCGTTGCCTGCCGCAGGCGCGGTGCCGGGGAGACCCGGGATCCGCAGGCCCGTCGGGGCGGGGATGATCGGCGGAATCGGCAGCAGCGACACCGTCGGCCATCCCGGCTTGGGCCCGTTGCCGTTGTAGTACGGGTTCGAGGGATCGACGATCGGCTTGGGCTCACCGAACTTCGGCGGCACGTACACCGGGTCGCCCTGACCGACGCCGAGTGCGCTGAGCGCATCGCCGATCTGCAGGTCGACCGTGAGGAACAGGTTGACCGATCCGCCGAGCGCGATCTTCTCGACACCGTCCGGGAACGGGACGGTCGGGATGAACGCGAGCGAGTTGGGCAGGTCGTCGCCGGACTCGGCGAGCGCCTTCAGCGTCGGCCGCAGCGCGAGGAGGTCCGCGATCAGATCGTTCTTCGACCGGTTGATCACGTCCGTGCCGACGGTACCGAGCCGGTCCAGTTGCGTCAGCATCTGGGTGAGCTGCGGACGCTGCTCGTTGAGCACTTCGGCGGCGATCGGGAGCTGGTCGAGGATCAGCCCGATCTTCTCGTTCTGTTCGTTCACCCGCGTGGTCAAGGTGTCGAGTCCGTCCAGGGCGCGGGTGATGTCGTCGCGCTGCTGGTTGAGACCGTCGATCAGCGTGTTCGCCTGCTCGAGAAGTCCGCGGACACGATCCTCACGCCCGTCGAGTGCGGTGGTCAGTTCGTGCACGATCGGCTGCAACTGGCCGACGCCGCCACCGTTGAGCAGCAGCGACAGCGCGCCGAGTACCTGCTCGATCTCGGTGGCGTGCCGGGTGCGATCGAGAGAGATCGTGTCGCCGTCCTCGAGCCGCGCGGGATCCTTGTCTTCCGACGGTTCGGACAGCTGGACGAACTTCTCGCCGAGCAGGTTGGTCTGCTCGATGGCGGCGACCGCGTTGGCCGCGAGATCGACGGACGAGTCGAGGACGACCTCCACATCGGCTGTCCAGCCGTCCGGGGCCACCTTGATCGTTTCGACCCGGCCGACCGGAACACCGTCGACCTTGACAGCGGACTGCGGGACGAGGTCGAGGACGTCGTCGAACTGGATCGTCAGGTGCATCGGGTGGTCACCGACATCCGGGCCGCCCGGCAGCGGAACTCCGTAGATTCCCTCCGACGAGCAGGACGTCACTGCGATGGCGACGGCGCACGCACCGGCGCCGAGGATTACCGACCGCTTCATTCGCCCTCACCACCCGTTGCGCCTTCGAATCGCGGCGACACGACACCCGGCACCGTGCCGGGCGTGACCGTCCGCTGAATGTTGTCCGCACTCATGATCCCGAACGGAAGCACGAGCGACGGCGTCTTCGCCGATTGCGTGATCTGCGACGTGATGTTGGCGCAGTTGTCGATCAGCGGCTGCATCTGACGCCCGAGTTGCTCGAAGCGCGGATCGCCGGGTACCAGCTTGCCGAGGTCGATCAACTTGCACGCGACGCCGGCCGGGTCCTGCAGATCCGGGAACGCCAGGCGCGAGGCCAGGTTGCCGGACTCCGCGTCGTAGGAGTTGGCCAGGTTGCTGATCGCCAGCGGAAGCAGGGTCAGCGAATTGACCAGCGACTCGCGGTTGTCCGCGAGGGTCTGCGTCACCGGAACCAGATCGTCCACGTTCTCGGCGAGGATCTCCCGGTTGTCGGCCACGAACTTCGAGACGTCACCCAGGGCGATCGCCAGCTGGTTCAGGGCGGCACCGAGGTTCTCCCGCTCCCCCGCAAGGAATCCGGACAGGTCGGACAGCTGGGAGTTGAAGTCGCGGACCTGCTGATCGTTGGCCGCCACCGCACCCACGAACACCTGGAGGTTCTTGACGGTGTCGAACAGATCGCCGCGGCTCTCGTTGAGCGTGCGGGCGGCGTCGGACAGCTGATTGATGCTCTGCCCCAGCGCCTCTCCGTTGCCGTCGAGGTTGGCCGCGCCGGTCTCGACGAACTGTGACAGCGCGCCTTCCTTGTTCGCCCCGTCCGGGCCGAGAGCGGTGGACAGCTTCTCGATGCTCGCGTACAGCTCATCCACCTCGACGGGGGTGGCCGTGCGGTCACGTGAGATGACGGCGCCGCTCTGCATCGTGTCGCCGCCCGTGTAGGCAGGCGCGAGCTGGATGTAGCGGTCGGACACCACGGACGGCGTGACCTGGGCTGCCTTCGCGTCGGCGGGGATGTCGACGCCACGGTCGACGCGCAGGTCGACCTTCACCTGGTCGCCCTGCGGTTCGACACCGTCGACGGATCCGACCTTCACACCGAGGATCCGCACGTCGGAACCCTCGTAGATGCCCACCGACTTGTCGAAGTACGCGGTGATCTGCGTGGTGCCTGCGCGGGTGAACAACCACCACAGGGCCCCGGCGATCACCAGCGCGACGATGACGATTCCTGCGATGAGGGCGACCCCGCCGCGTCCGCCGCGTTCGGCTCCGTTCTCGACGTCTGCCATCAGTTACCCCCCAACGTGCGGACGGGATCGCGCGGACCGGGAATGTCGGGCAGACCCGGCGGCAGGAGGTTCACCACGACCTGGTCGAACCAGCGACCGTTACCGACCACGTTCGTGTACAGGCGGACGAACGGCTCGTACAGTTTCATCGCCTTGTCCAGGTTCTCGTTATTGGCCTTGAGGATCTCGACGACACCGTCGAGCTGTTCGAGTGCGGGACCGATGGCGGCCTCGTTGTCGCGCACGAGTCCGGTCAGCTGCTGCGACAGCCGCTGAGTTCCGGTGAGCAGCTGAGAGATCGACTGCTGACGGCTGTTGAGCTCACCGAGCAGCAGACCGGCGTCGCTGATCAACCGGTTGAATTCGGCATTGCGGTCGGCGAGGACCTTGGTGGTCTTGCCCGTCGCGTCGAACAACTTCTGCAGTTCCTGATCACGGCTGGCGATGGTCTGCGACAGCCTGCTCACACCGTCCAGGGAGGCTCGGATCTCCGTGGGAGTTCCCTCGAACGCCTGCGACAGCGTCACCATGCTCTGTGCGAGCTGATCGGAGTCGATGTCACCCACCGTCTGTGCGGCGGCCGAGAACGCCTCGATCACGTCGTACGGAGACGTGGTGCGGTCCAACGGGATCACGTCGCTCGGATTCAGCGTGTCCGAGCCACGGGGGTCGAGGGCCAGGTACTTCTGACCCAGGATCGTCTTGATCTGGATGGACGCCGACGTCTCGTTGCCGACCCACGCGTCCGACACCTTGAAGGCGACGTCCACATGGTCGCCGTCGAGTTCGACGGACGTGACCTTGCCGACCTTGACGCCGGCGATCCGGACCTCGTTGGAGGGCTTGAGCCCTGCCGCCTCGGTGAATTCGGCGTGATAGGTCGATCCGGCGCCGATGAACGGCAGCGAATCGAGGAAGAAAGCCGACAGGGTGGCCAACAGCACCACGAGAATGCCGAGGGCACCAGCCACTGCCGGGCTGCGACGTCTACTCATCGTGTCTGCAACTCCTGTAGGCCGTCCTGCGTGCACCGTTTCGCCGAGTTCGTATAGAGCGGCTGGTTGACGGTGGGCAAGCCCGTGGGCAGGTTCAGTTGGGGCGCGGTACCTGGTCCTGCGACGATGTCGACTCCACAGAGGTAGAACTGGAACCAGGATCCGTAACTGGCTGCCCGGCCGAGCTTCTCGAGCTTCACCGGAAGCGTCTGGAGAACGCTGTTGACCGTGTCGGAGTTACGGTTCAACGT
>NZ_JBFUGT010000087.1:0-25046 GCF_056402775.1 Rhodococcus sp. P3_B8 | reverse complement strand
CGCTTCTGCGCGTGTTCGGGGCGATCAGGCGCCGTTGCCTCGCCGGGCATCGAAGTCCTGTGCCGAGGCGATCGCACTCGCGGCTTCACTGAAGCTCCGGTACATCGGGAGACCGCTGTCCGATGCAAAGATGTCGAGAAGTTCGACATCCACAGCCGGGCACACCTCGGTGTTCCGAACCACGACAGCGACGCGGACGGGCAGTTCGGCGTCGACGAGTGACTGCAGTGTGTCGATCAGTGGGCGAATGCCCGCGGTGCCGTAGTTGTAATAGGCCGCAGCGTTGAAATGAACGAGCACGTCTTGGTAGTGCTGACCGTCCAGGGCGAAGACTGGAGTCAGGGCATCGACCAGAATCGACGTGGGCGACGCTGGTCCCACGGGCACCTCGAGGGGGTTGGCCACACTAGTTCCGGCGCCATATCCCAGGTCGCGAAGACGCGTGCGGAGACCGTCGCGCAGTGGAGTCAATTTGAGGCCGGCGCGGTCGCAGGTGTCGGTTGCGAGGACGGATGCGCCGCCTCCCAACCCGATCACCAGGACACCGTCGGCGTCGGTGCTCGGACTGTGATCGATATAGTGCTGAAGATAGGTCAGGCAGGACAGGAAGTCCTCGAGCGAACGCACCTGAACAGCTCCCGTCGCTCGGGAAACGGCTGCCCACACCTTTTCGTTGCTGGCCATCGATCCGGTGTGTGAACTCACGGCTACAGAGCCCTGTGCACTCGAGCCGCCGCGCAATATCACGACCGGCTTCTTTCCGGCGGCCCGCCGGAGCGCGCCGAGCAGTGCTGCGCCGTCACGCGTGCCTTCCAAGTAGATTCCGATAATCCGGGTCTCGGGGTCGTCGACGAGCCAGTCGACGAGCTCGCCCTGGGTCACGTCGATCGCATTCCCGATGCTGACGAGTTTCGAGAACCGGATACCCCGTCGTGAACCCACGGTGATCATGTCACCGGACAGCCCGCCACTCTGCGACACCACGGAGACCACCCCGGGTTCGGAAGGTGCACCGAGGGTGAAGGTCTGACGCCCGCGGGGGGCGAACACACCCAGACAGTTGGGTCCGAGAATGCGAGTCGATGTACCGGAAGCGGCTTGCCCGAGCTCAGCTTGCAATATGGCGCCGTCTGAACCCATTTCCGCGAACCCGCCGGTCACGACGTGCACGAAGCCGACGCCGGAAGCGGCCGCGTCGGCGACCACTTTCGGAGCCGCCGCTGCCGGTACCGCCACGACCAGGTAGTCGACTGGGTACGGAACATCGCTTATGGAGGAGTATGCGGGGACCCCGTCGATACTGGAGGCGTCCGGGTGGAGAGCGCAGAGGCTGTCGGTCCAGCCGGCCTGCCGATAGGCGGCGAGGAAACGGTTCCCGAAGGTCGATCGACTGCCCGAGGCACCGGCTATCGCGATTCCGCGCGGGGCGAACAGGCGGGTGAAGTCAGTGGGGTGCGTCTGCGTGGCAGCCGGTATGTCGGTGGTTGAGTCCACGATCAGGCGAGCATCCAACGCCTGAACGCCGCTGGCGGTCACGACGATCGGATTGCATTCGAACTCCGCAAGCGTGTCGCCGAGGCGTTCGACCAGGCTTCCCTCGCCGGCGATCGACAGCAAGAACTCGATGAGAGCGTCTCGGTTGCCGGCTTCACGTCCTCGTGCGCCGTGTAGTAGCGGTGCCCCGGGGAAGCTATCTACCAATTCTGCAGCGTCCGCCCGCGATAAGGGGGCGACGCGCAGCGCCGAGAGGTCGAGCATCTCGGTGGCGACACCACCGAGTCCGAGCAACACCACGTGCCCGAAGGTTGCGTCGCGCACGACCCCGACGATCAATTCGATTCCGCCGGGATGTTGTTGTTCGACGAGATATCCGGCAGGTGTCAGACCCTGGCGGTCGAGAGATGCCGCCATGTCGGCGACCGCTGCTGGAATGTCGCGCGCGGTCAGCCCGAGGACAACGGCGCCGACGTCGCTCTTGTGCACGAGTCCGGGACCCCAGGCTTTGAGCACGAGCGGACCGGACAGTCCGGACACGGCATCCGCGGCTTGTGCGGCGTTGGTGAATGTTCTGCTCACCGGAACATCGACACCGTATTCGCCGAGTAGGGTTTTGACCTCGTGCTCGGGTACGGCGCGCCGACGGGTGGCGGTGTCGTCACTATCCGCTAGCGGTGCTTCCTCCGCTTCTGGCTCGGAGGACAGGGCTGAACTCGTGTTCGGAGGCATAGTGATCCCTCTTTCATGGAAACAAATTGAACTTAAGCAAGCGATTGCTTGGTATCATACGCTGGTGCCGATGCTTCGGTAAGGCAACAGAGAGGGCGAAAAGGATGCCAGAGCAAGTCGATGTCGACGCCGTGTCGGAATTCGGAAACTGGGGGCGGTGGGGAACTGACGACGAGCGGGGCGCTGCGAACCTTCTGACTCCGTCCACCGTGCTCGAGGCGTTCAAGGCAGTACGCCAGGGCGCGACCTTGTCGCTCGCCCTTCCCATTCAAGGTGCCACGTCGGGGCCGGGCGCATCCCGCGTCCCGCATCTCACCGGGCGACCGCTGCCACAGCATTTCATGTCGATGGATGGCGGAGACTACGCGGCCGGTACCGGCCGGATCAAGGGGGAGATGTCGGTCGCGGACGACGCCTTGATCGTATCGCCGCACGGCACAACAACCCACATCGACGCATTGGCCCACATGTGGCGCAACGACCTGTTGTTCAATGGCCACTCGGCGAATCGGGTGCGGAGCTACGGTGCGACTCGGTGCGGGATCGACAAACTTGGACCGCTCATCACCCGTGGCGTGATGCTGGACGTTGCCAGGCACCTCGGGGTGCCCCATTTGGCGGCTTCGACGCGAATCGACGATCAGTTGCTCGCGGACACGGCAGAGACTGCCGGTGTAGAAGTCCGGGCCGGGGATGTGGTCCTCGTCAGGACCGGATGGGCTGCGGTTTTCGCGCAGGACCCCGAGAAGTACAACGACGAGCAGCCGGGCCTGTGTCACAGCGGCGGCAAGTGGCTGGTGGAACGTGACGTCGTGGCAATAGGCTCCGACAACATCGCGGTCGGCGCACTCGATCCCGGTGGTGTATTCCATGGATCCGTCGACGAGGATATTCACATGCTGACGCTGTGGGAGCACGGCGTATCACTCATCGAAATGTTGTGGCTGGAGGAGCTTTCGCACACGGAGAGGGTGGAGTTCCTCTTCGTTGCCGCGCCGTTGCCGATCGTGGGAGGCACTGCGAGTCCGATCAATCCGGTTGTGGTTCTCTAAGCTGCGGTCAGCCGAAATGCCGCAGAAGGCCGCCTTCGGCGCGTAAGGCCGCGCCGTTGGTTGCCGAGGCCTCGCGGGAACAGGCGTAGACGACCATGCTCGCCACTTCGTCGACGGTTGCGAGGCGGGCCAACAAAGTGCTCGGCCTGATCGACGTCGCGCAGTGGCGATCCGCGTTCTCTCGCGGGATCCCGTGCTCGGCGGCATAGTCGTCGAGAAAGGTGTCGGCTCCGCTCGACGCAGTCGGCCCCGGCAGTACGCTGTTCACCGTGACGCCCGTGCCTACCGTCAATTCCGCGAGACCGCGGGCGAGGGCGATCTCCGCGGCCTTGGTCACGCCGTAGTGAATCATCTCCGACGGAATGTTCATGCCGGCCTCGGATGCCACGAGAACAATTCGCCCCCAATTCTGCTCGAGCATGCCGGGCAGATAGGTACGGGCTAGGCGCACCGCCGCCAGCACGTTCATCTCGTAGTGGCGGATCCAGTCGTCGTCAGTCGTCTCGAGGAAGTTCTTCCAGTCGAACACGGCGGCATTGCCGACAATGATGTCGAAGGATTGGTATTCGCGGGCGATCGCGTCGCATCCCTGTGCGGTCGTCACGTCCGCAGCAACGGCAGAGAAGCTGCCGGCGGGAGCCAACTGGTCGAGGGCCTGCTCGACGGCGGTCGCAGTGCGGCCGTTGACTACCACATGCGCGCCACAGTCGGCCAGACCCCGTGCTATTGCCAATCCGATTCCTCTCGTCGAGCCCGTGACGAGTGCGGTCTTGCCGGAGAGGTCGATCTTCATCCTGGAATCCCTTCTGGCCGGATCGTTGTGAGAGCGGGGGTGCCGGCGGTGTCACATCATTGTGATCCCACCGTTGACGCTGAAGGTCTGGCCGGTGACGTACCCGGAGTCGACGGTGCAGAGAAACTCGATCGCCGCCGCGACCTCGTCGGAGGATCCCATGCGGCGCATCGGTATGGCCCCGATCAGTTTGTCCATCAGCGCCGGGTTGTTCTCCGCAACAGATTGCAGCATGGCCGTATCGATCAGCCCCGGGCATATGACATTGCTGGTGATACCGTCCCGGGCCGTTTCCCGTGCCAAGGTTTTCGAGAAACCGAGCAGACCGGCCTTCGTCGCCGAGTAGATGCCTTCGCCGCCGCCACCCGCTCGCGCGCTGTCGGTGGCGACGAACACGACGCGGCCCCACCCGCGTTTGGTCATCTCCGGGACGATCGCGTGGCAGAGTTGCATGGGGGCGCGCAGATTCACTTGCCACAGCATGTCCCATGCCGAGGGGTCGCTGTCTACGAACCGCTCGACTCTGGTGAGGCCTGCATTGTTTACGAGGATGTCGACCTCGCGTAGTGCCGCGTCGCGGCGGAGGGCGAGCGCGATCGAGGTGGTGTCCGCGAGGTCCATTTCGACGGCGGTTCCCCGATCGATCGAGCCCGCAACGGATTCGGCTGCGTCAAGGTTGCGATCGAGTACGAGAACTGCTGCTCCGCGGTGGGAGAGGCGCCGGGAGATTTCGGCACCGATGCCGGCACCACCGCCGGTCACCAGCGCTACCTTGCCTGTGAGGTCGGTCTGCATGAATCCCGAAGATACACTACTGAGCAAGCGCTTGGGTAAGTGTATAGTGATTCAGGACACCGAAAGGGGTGGAGATGGCTTCGTTGAGCCGACGCCTCGAGCGTTCCGGTCGCAGTGCCGTCGCCATGCTTCTGCAGAACGACGGCGAGCTGTGCCTGTTGCAGAGAAGTTCGCTCGTTGCGAGCGATCGGGGTAGGTGGCACTGTGTCACGGGCTACCTCGACTCGCGAGACGACCCGGCCGCACATGTGTTGATCGAGTTGGGCGAGGAGACGGGCCTGTCTCGCCTCGACCTGGCCGACCTGGTGGAGGGGCCGGTGCTGAGCATCTCAGGCGAGGACGGAATTTGGACAGTGCACGTCTTCGTGGCGACCACGCTCCATCGGCGGATCCGGCTCAACTGGGAGCACGAGGACGTGTGCTGGACACCGTGGAGTCGAGCGCAGGAAGGCGGCAGGGAACTCGTGCCGTGGCTGCCTGTTCTGGTCGCCGAATCTCTGCTCAACTGCACGTGACAAACTCATAGACAAGCGCTTGCTCAAGTAGTTAGGGTGACTCCATGTCAGCAGATCCGAACCACTCGTCGAACGGGTATGCCCTCGGCATCGACGTCGGCGGCACCTTCACCGACGTCGTCCTCGCCGGACCGACGGGCCAGGAGTCAGTTGCCAAGACGCTCAGTACGCATGGCGACCCCACCGAAGGAATCGTCAGGGGGGTACAGGCCGCCCTCGCTACGGCGGGAGTGGCCCCGGCCGCGGTAGATCGGGTGGTACATGCGACCACCCTTGCCACCAACGCAATTCTGGAGCAGAAAGGTGTCCGGGTCGCGCACATCGGTACGCGCGGGTTTCGTAACCTTCTGCCGCTGGGTCGCTACGCGCGGGTCGAGGAGGATCGTTTCGACACGTTCTTCGATCCGCCGTTGTCGCCCATCCCGGCTTCCGACTGTTTCGACGTGCTCGAGCGCCTCGACAGCGCCGGCGAGGCCATCATTCCCTTGGACGAGTCGTCCGTGCGAGCAGTCGCAGAGGAGATCCGGGATCGCGGTATCCGGTCCGTGTCGATCGCATTGCTGCACTCGTACGTCAATCCCGCCCACGAGTTGCGCACCGCCGAGATCGTGCGTGAGTATCTCCCGGCGGACGCAACGGTTGTGACATCAGCCGAGATCTGGCCCGAGCTTCGGGAGTACGAACGCACCACGACGACGCTGATGTCTGCATACGTGGGCCCGGTGATGGTCTCGTATCTGCGAAAGCTCGAGCAACGGCTGCGTGATGCCGGAATCGAGGCACGCGTGCAAGTTATGGAATCCGGCGGGGGAGTCATGTCCGCGGATCTCGCGGGTCGGCGCGCTGTCGCGACCATCGAATCAGGCCCGGCTGCCGGAGTGCTCGCCGCCCGCGCGGCCGGTCTGTCGGCAGGTCACCCTGATGTGATCTCGTTCGATATGGGTGGCACGACGGCGAAGGCGTCGGTGGTCCGCAACGGCGCCCCGGCCATCACCACCGAGTTCCACGTCGGTGGCAAGGGGAGCTTCGGCGGACGTCGGGCGGGTACCGGGGTGCCTATCAAGACGCCGGCGATCGACCTTGCCGAAGTGGGCGCCGGTGGTGGCAGCATCGCCTGGGTCGACCACGGGCAGGCGTTGCGGGTCGGACCCCATTCGGCCGGCTCCGAACCGGGCCCGGCATGTTACGGCCGCGGTGGTCAGGACCCGACGGTCACCGACGCGAACCTCGTCCTGGGTTACCTGGATCCGATCGGGTTTGCGGGTGGAACCATGGGACTCGAACCCGAGAACTCGGCCAATGCCATCCGCGAGCGTGTCGCGGAACCGCTCGGCGTGGGGCTCGAAGCCGCCGCAAATGCCATTCATGAGATCGCCAATGCAACGATGGCAGCAGCGGTCCGGGTGGTCACCGTCCAGCGTGGTCTGGACCCTCGGAACTTTGCGGTTGTCGCGTTCGGCGGTGCAGGTCCGATGCATGCAGCGCGCGTGGCCGAGGAGTTCGACATCAGCACCGTGATCATTCCCCCGTCGTGCGGCGTCGGTTCTGCAGTCGGACTCCTGGGCACGGACTTGAGCACCGACCGAGTGCTTACCCGACTGTGCCATGAGAACGACATCGACGGAGGGTCGGTCGACGACACCTTCGCCCAGCTCGCGGAGGTCGCGGCCGGTGATCTCGGTGTGGAGCTCGCCGCACCGTCTACCCGAGTCGAGCGATCCGTCGACGTGCGGTTGGCCGGTCAGGCACATGAACTGACCGTCCGCATCAGTGACGGTGGAGAAGGTAGGCACTGGGACGCCACATCGCTCCCGGCCCTGCGCGAGAGCTTCGCCGAAAAGTACAAGGAGGCTTATGGAATCGACGGTTCGGGCCCCATCGAATTGGTGAGCTACCGGGTCCGCGTCACTCATGTAGTCCCGAAAGTACCTCTCGGTCGCCGCGCGACATCTGATGCTCGAGGCCAGGGGCCGGCACGGAAACGGCGCGTCTGGTTCCGTGAGTTCGGTGAGTACCGGGAAACCCCCGTGTACGAACGCGAGGGAATCGTCGGCGCCGACCCGGTACCGGGACCTCTCGTCATCGCAGACGGTGAATCGACCATCGTGGTCCCACCGGCATGGAACGCCCTGGTCGACAGCGAGTTCAACGTAATTCTGTCGCGCGCTTCGGAGGAGAAGTAATGACGCACGTTCTGGCCGACGGTTCGGCTCCGACTCTCGACGACAGCGGTTCGAGCACAGCCCAACTGACTTCCGAGGTGCTCCGCAATGCACTGGTCGTCGCGGCGGAAGAGGCGAGCATCGTCGTCGTGCGGTCGGCCTTCTCGACATTCGTCGTAGAGGGCTCCGACGCATCAGCTGCGATCCTGGACAAGGACGGTCGGCTTATCGCGCATTCGATGGCCACGACCCTGATGAACAGCATGGCGCTATCGGTGGCGGTGCCGTTCCTACTCGCTGACATCCCACTCGACACGATGCGGCCCGGAGATGTGTTCGCCACCAATGACGCCTACAAAGGCGGGGTGCACACGAACGATATCCTCATCTTCAAGCCGATCTTCATCGAAGGAATGGTGGAGTACTTCACCGCGACCTTGATCCACGTGTCGGATATCGGAGGCGCGTCCGCCGGCGGAATGGCATCCTTGGCGACCGAGATCTTCGCGGAGGGACTCCAACTGCCTCCGGTCCGCATCGCCAACGCGGATGGGTTGGAAGAGCCGATCATGCGGATCCTCGCCCTGAACAGCCGCACGCCTGACAAGGTGCAGGGCGATGTCCGCGCACTCATAGCGGGCGCGTCGACTGCGGCCAAACGCGTCGAGGAACTTATCGGCGAGTACGGAGTTCAGGGGTTCGCGAATGGGGTGAACAACTACCTCGAGTACACCGAGGTTCTTACCCGGGCCGCGATCGAGGACTTGCCCGCCGGAACCTACCGCTCCGACTACACCATCGATGACGACGGCGTCACCAGCCTGCGCGGTCATCGTGTGCAGGTTGCGGTGACTATCGGTGACCGTGACATTTCGCTGGACTTCGAGGGAACCGACCGCCAGGTCGCCGCCGCAGTCAACTCGAGCATCTCCCAATCGCTTGCCGCGGCTGTGTTTGCGTTCAGGTGCTTCGTCGACCCGACGATCCCGATGAACGACGGATGCCTGCGGGTCCTGAATGTGAATCTGCCCGAGGGGTCGCTGCTCAATGCCCAGTCGCCCTATCCATGCGGTGGGCGTTTCCTTCCGGCCTACGCAGCAATGGAAGCGGTACTTCAGGCACTATCCGACGCAGTCCCCGAACGTGCCATCGCAGCATCGGGAATCTTGCAACCCTTCTCGATCGCCGCGAAAACGGCACCGTATTGGGTCCATCTCGCCTACGAGTTCGGGGGAGTGGGAGCCCGGTTCGGTAAAGACGGCCCGGACGCCACCGGCATCCACTTCGGTCTCGGGCGTAACTCGGTCCCGCAGGTCGAGCCCGTGGAAGTGCGCTGCCCCCTGATCGTCGAGGAGGTGGAGTACATCGCGGACTCCGGAGGTCCGGGACGTTGGCGCGGCGGTCTCGGAACACGCACCGTGTTCCGGCTGCTCGCCGACGCCTACGTCACCACTCGCGGTGACCGGCTCGAAACCGGCCCCCGAGGCCGGGACGGCGGAAAACCCGGAGTAACCGGTGCCTTCAAAAAGCGAGCACCCCACGGAGATACCGTCGTCCTCAATTCGAAGGTCAATAACGAACTCTTCCTCGCGGGCGATGCATTCATCGTCGAGACGAGCGGCGGCGGTGGAATCGGAAATCCATTCGAACGCCCCGTGGAGTCCGTGTCCGAGGACGTCAAAGCGGCACGGATCACTGTCGAGGGCGCAATGCGTGATTACGGCGTGGTCGTCACCGCCAAGGGCGATGTCGACCACGCGGCGACCGACGCACGAAGGGCAAAACGGTCATGAC
The DNA here is from genome assembly GCF_056402775.1 of Rhodococcus sp. P3_B8. NCBI lineage: Bacteria > Bacillati > Actinomycetota > Actinomycetes > Mycobacteriales > Nocardiaceae > Rhodococcus > Rhodococcus sp. P3_B8. Next base: position 15,709 of record NZ_JBFUGT010000087.1, on the reverse strand, counting down.
TAGATCACATGCCCCCGATTGGACAACCCGCGTAACCAAAGGAAGTGATCGATCATGACCAGCCATGACCGCACGAGGATGAAGTTCGGCGTCTTCCTCGGACCCGAGCACAAGCCGTCGAACAATCCCACCTGGGACCTCGAGCGTGACTTGCAATTCGTCGAACACCTCGACAAGCTCGGATTCGACGAAGCCTTCGTCGGCGAACATCATTCGAGTGGCTGGGAGATCATCTCCAGCCCCGAACTCTTCATCGCGGCTGCCGCGCAACGAACCCGGCACATCAAGCTGGGTACCGGAGTGATCTCGCTTCCCTACCACCATCCGCTGATGGTCGCCGAGCGCATGACACTGCTGGACCATCTCACCCGGGGCCGGCTCATCATGGGAGTTGGCCCGGGGGCACTTCCATCCGATGCTGCCATGATGGGGCTGGAATACTCCTCGCTCCGGGAGCGAATGGAAGAGTCGCTCGAAGCGATCCTCGCTCTGTTCACTTCCGACGGCTGCATCGATCGGAAGACCGAATGGTTCGAACTCCGGCAGGCGCAGCTGCAGATGCTGCCCTACACCCGCCCGCACCCGGAGTTGGCTGTCACAGCGGTGATCTCGCCAGCAGGGGCTATGTTGGCCGGACGATTTGGGCTGCCGATGCTCGCCCTCGCCGCCGCAACCGACGCCGGCAGTCGCGTACTCGCCGAACACTGGGACATCTACTCCGAACAACGGGCGCTACACGGGCACGGACCGGGAGACCGCCGGGACTGGCGGCTCGTGAGCGTCATTCACGTGGCCCCCACACGAGAGGAAGCCGAGCGGCAGGTTTCCTACGCCATGGAAGACGCCGGACGCTACCTGTTCCGCGACGCGAGTTTCCTGAAGGCAATCTATGACTCGTCGGGTCTGGACGAGGGAGCACCGATCCTCGACGTGTTCCGCGCGTCCAATCTCGGTGTGGTCGGGACTCCACAAGATGCAATCGAGCACATCGAGCGCATGCAGGAGATGTCCGGCGGGTACGGCACTCACCTCATCCGGGTACTCGACTGGGCCTCGCCCCAGGACACCCTGAACTCGTACGAGTTGTTCGCTCGCGAAGTCGTGCCCCACTTCCAGGATTCGAATCGGCGTCGAATCGAGAACTGGAACACCTTCCACAACTCTGAAGGTGACTTCCAAGTCGCGCTCGGTGCCGCGAACGCCCGCGCCCGCAAACGCTACGAAGACACCAAATCGAATCGGCTGTGAGCGCGGGCCTCCCCCGACTTACTCACAAAAATTGGAGAACCACATCATGTCCCAACAGGTATCCGTCGGAAATGTGCTATATCCCGTAGACGACGTCGACTCCGCGGTGAAATTCTACGAATCGGTGTTGACACTGCCGACGAAGTTCCAGGACGGCTCACGATTCGCTGCACTGGACGGCGGCAAGGTCACGGTCGCCATCGCCGGTCCTGAAGAGGACGTCACCGGTGGCCGCGTCGCCGCGTCCTTCAAGGTGTCCGATGTTGCGTCCGCAGTGAATGCCGCAGTCGCCGCTGGAGCCACGATCGTTCGTGATCCGGAGGACGGACCACACGAGACACGAGCGGTCGTGCTGGACCCTTGGGGCAACGCCGTCGTACTGTACGCACCATTGAAGGCATGACGGGCAGCGTATCCGGTCGATTCAGCGGCAAGATCGTTCGGGTCACGGGGGCTGCCAGTGGTACCGGACGTGAGGTGTCGCGGTACGGATCGCTCGATGTAGTGATCAACAATGCGGGTATCGCTCATCCGGAGCTGGGCGAGGACACCTCAAACGAGCTATACAACAGGGTGATTGCGGTGACGCAGACTAGTGTCTTCCCGGCCCACAAGCACAGCTGGCGCCGCCCTCCAGGATAGGCAGGGCGGATCCGTGGTGGTCAATGTCAGTTCGATTTTCGGAATCGACGGGGCGATACGGATCTGCGCCCGCATACGCGGCCGCGAAGGGTGCGGTTCGAAGACTGACATGCGGCGTTCGCGTCAGTTCGTGCATCCCGGCTTCACCGACACCCCACCCTGGGAATTTCGGGGCGCGACGAGATGACCGCAGAGGTGGCCGCACTGGTCACACTCCTCGCCAGCGATGAGGCGTCGTTCATCACCGGCGCCGAATTCGTCGTCGACGGCGGTTACACCGCGCGGTAGCAAGGCAATCACTACGGAAGGAAGACGCTAAATGCTCAGTGCCACCTTCAGAGTAGACGGTCGCACTGCACTCGTCACCGGTGCCGGAAGTGGTATCGGACGAGCCACGGCGATTGAACTCGCCGCCGCGGGCTCCGCGGTGGGCTGCGCGGATATCGACGAGCAATCCTGTCGAAGCTGCGCCGAGGAGATCACGGCACAGGGAGGCACGGCCTTTTCCTACTCATTGGACGTGCGCTCAGCGGCCGACTTCACCTCCGTAGCGTCGAATCTGCTGGAGCGGACGGGCAGGATCGATATCCTGGCGAATGTCGCCGGTGCGATCATGGCCCGAGGACCAGTCTTGTCCATGCGCGACGACGAGTTCGAGGAAGGTCTCACCCTCAACCTGAAGAGCTTCGTGCACGGTTGTCGTGCAGTCGGCGCCGCAATGATCATTGGCGGCGGTGGAAGCATCATCAATGTCTCGTCCGGAACAGTTGATGGCCGCGCACCCAATCTCGGTGCATACAGCATCCCGAAAGCGGGTGTCCTGCAGCTGACACGGACCCTCGCAATGGAGTTGGGTAGGGACGGCGTTCGCGTGAACACCGTTTCGCCCGGATACATTTCGACATCGATGACCGCCGCTCACTATCGGAACGCGGATGGCACAGTGAATGTAGAGCAACGGAACACAGTTGACAGCGAGCACAGTGCCGAGATCCCGCTCGGCCGACCGGGTCAGGCCAGGGAGGTCGCCACCGCCGTTACCTTTCTGGCCTCGGATGCCTCTTCGTACATCACTGGACAGATCATCCGGGTCAACGGCGGACTGGCGATGCCGCTGTGACGGTGAAGTTCGAACTTCCGCCGGTTCCTGAATTCGCATTTCCAGGTTTCGCGGACAGTTGCGCGGTCGTCATCGGTGGAGCGAGCGGCGGGGTCGGTTCGGCGATGGTCCAGCTCCTCCTACATGCCGGCTCGTCTGTCATCATGGTCGACCACGACGAAGAGCGTTCGGGCCACCTCGCAGCAGCCTTGGGTCACGATGTGCGTCTGCTCCCGGTACTGACGGACATCACCACAGAGAACGGGATTCGCGACCTCGTATCAGCTCTCGATGGAGCTGATCGACCGATCAGGCACCTCGTCAATGTCGTCGGCGGCGTGTCCGGCGACGATATCGGACACTTCCTTCATCTCGGAGCGGACCAGTGGACTCGCGCTCTCGCGACCAACGTGACCTACGCACTGCGAACCAGCCAGACCGTCGCCCGGCGCATGGTAGAACAGCAGCGCGGTTCGATCGTCAACCTGTCCGTCACCGACGCCGATCGATCAATGCCGTGGTTTGCGTTCTACGGGGCCACACGATCGGCCCTGGACTCGCTTACGCGCACGATGGCCGTCGAGCTCGGACCCTTCGGAGTCCGAGCCAACACCGTGTCGTGGGGACTGATCAAATCGCCGAGGATGCACCCGGCCCGCACGTCCGAGGGGAATCGGGAACGCGACCTCATTCCGTTGGGCCGGCGGGGACTGGTTGCCGACGTCGCCTCTGCCGCGATGTTCATGTTGTCGGACCTGTCCCTGTACGTCACCGGTCAAAATCTGGCAGTGGACGGAGGATTGTCACTGTGTGGGCCGCACTACGAGCACACCGAGAACATCCCGGTGTTCCTGGAATCTGAAATCGCGCGCGACGCGCTGGCGGGACAGTGGGACAGCATCGTGTGCCCCGACTAGCAACGGTGGAGGATCCAGATAGTTGGCAGCATTGTTGACCGCGGCGGCGACCTCTCGAAATCGCGGGATGGATCGGTCACACGTGTCCACAGGTGGCGGATTGCTCACGATCGGGGCATCTATAGGTAAGGCGTGAGCCAACGGACCGTACGCGTGCTCTTGTGGACGGGTGCCTTGGCGGTAGGGGTATTTGCATGCGTGACTAAACAAGCAAACGCGGGGGTGGAACACCCTCCATAGCTGCAGCTAGAAGGAAGGGGCTCGCCGTGACCGGACGGGTACTGCACAAGGTTGTGATCATCACTGGTGGATCGTCGGGATTGGGCCGAGCAACGGCCGAATTGATGATCGCAGAGGGAGCGCGGGTCGTAATCGCAGACATCAATGGCGACCGCGGTGAGGCGGTAGCCGCCGAGATCGGCGCAGATTTCGTACAGGTCGACGTGAGCCGTCCGGAGTCGGTGGATGCACTCGTGAACTCCACCCGCGACAGATTCGGACGAGTCGACGTGATGTGCAACAACGCAGGAGTTTCTGCCAACCACTCCCTGGTCGAGACGGGCGACGACGAGTTCCATCGGACAGTTTCGGTCAACTTCGGTGGTGTCTTCTACGGAACGCGCGCGGCAGGCCGGTTGATGGCGAAGCAAGGACACGGGGCCATTGTGAACGTTGCGTCGAACGGTGGGATGTCGCCCACAGCGGGGATGGCGGTATACAGCGGAACGAAGGCGGCGGTGGTGTCGATGTCGAAAGCGTGTGCACTGGAGCTTGCGCCCGCTGGTGTCCGGGTGAATACAATCTCACCCGGGACAATGCTGACCGCGATGGTTCCCGACATCGACGGAATCACGCAGATCCTCGACAAGCTCCAGCCCATCGGATACGCCGCCCGACCCGCTGAGATCGCGGCGGGGATCCTGTTTCTCGCGTCGGACGAGGCCGGTTACGTCACCGGTCACGATCTGGTTGTCGATGGTGGCGCGACAGCAGGGCGTCCTGCGGTGGCAATATAGACGGGGACGGCGACCCGTCGGGTGTTTCGTCGCTAGCGGAAATCAGAGCCGTGAACGTTGCAGTTCTGCACTGCACACCGCGGCTCTGAGCGTCCTTCCCTCGGTGGACCTGTCGCGATGCGCAAGCATGGCGACGCTCGACTGGCCACCGGCTCAACCGGAGTTCGGTCTCGAGCAAGGAGATGCCCCTCCACTCAGCGCCTGGAACCCGTTCGGGAAATGCCTCTTTCGAGGCCATGCGCGAGCTCTACCACTGCGAGGGTCCCGAATAATTTAGCGCCAACAGTGGCGTTCCCTGCTCCCACCGCGAGTTTGCCGATTTTCCGCACATCACCTACTGGTGTGCAGGCGTGCGCGGCAGTCCCCACTGTCCGCGCACGGGTTTAGCGGCGGTGGCTGTCACCCTGCGAACTCCGCAACGTCGGCGACCGGCATGATGGAGTGCCCCAGTCTAGTTTCTTTGGTGCGCAGGTAGTCGATGTTGTGGCGGTTGACATGTGGAGGTCGGATCACACGTTGTGTTACGTCGACGCCATACCTTGACAAGGCGCTGATCTTGTCCGGGTTGTTGGTGATCAACCGTGCTCGTGTCACGCCGAGATCCCTGAGTATGGCGGCCGCAACAGCGTAATCCCGTGAGTCGACGGGCAGACCCAATTCGAGGTTCGCATCGACTGTGTCGTAGCCGTTCTCTTGGAGCGCGTATGCAGCCAACTTCGCGCCCAACCCCACGCCGCGTCCTTCGTGGCCGCGAAGATACACGATGATCCCAGTGCCTTCTGTTGCGATCAATTCGAGAGAGTCCTGGAGTTGGGGACCGCAGTCGCACCTGAGAGACCCGAGAATATCGCCAGTCAGGCATTCGCTGTGTACGCGAACGAGCGGTGTCGCTGTAGCCGTGGAGTCGGCTAGGTGCGGAGTTCCGGCGACCAATGCGAGGTGTTCCACGCCGTCGTGTGCTGCGAAAGCATGCCCGGTGAAGTCGCCGTAGGCCGTCGGAATTCGGGCTTCCGAAACGCGAGTGACAATTGGCTCTCGCATCCGTCGATGCTCGATGAGGTCGCGCACGCAAATGATCCTCAGATCGTGTCGACGTGCAAACTCGAAGAGTGATGCACGACGCGACATCTCACCATCATCGTCCACGAGTTCGCACAGGACACCCAGAGACTCGAGACCAGCCATTCGGCATAGGTCAACGGTTGCCTCCGTGTGCCCTGGGCGCTCCAGTACGCCTCCTGGCCGGGCCAGGAGCGGCATCACGTGACCCGGCCGGGTGAGAGCGTCAGGGAGAGTCTGAGGGCTGGCAAGCGCACGAGTAGTCACCGCGCGGTCTGCTGCGGAGATGCCTGTCGTGACACCGTCACGTGCATCGACCGATACGCCGAACGCGGTCCCGAGGACTTCGGTGTTGCCGTCGGGCGGAACCATCAGTGGCAGGCCCAACGTTGCCGCACGTGCTTCGGTCATCGCGACACAAACAAACCCGGACGTGTGTCGGACGATGAAGGCCATCTTCTCGGTTGTGACGTGCTCAGCCGCCATCACCAGATCGCCCTCGTTTTCCCGGTTCTCGTCGTCGAGGACGACGACGATTTCACCGCGTGCGATGGCGTCTAGAGCTGCCGGCACGGTATCGAACCGTTCATGTGGAACCGCAGTGTCGCGCTGTCCGTCGGCCGGGGAAATGTGTGTTCTCATGGTGCCTCCGACAATGCAGGGATACGTGGACTCAACGAGGGGAAGGGGACGTGGACGGGAGAGGTGATCCAGCTGGGCGGCGTGCAGTACGGACTCAGTCGGCGATGTGCAGTCGTCCGTACTTGCCCCGGTGAAATAGGAGGGGCGACCGTCCGTCGGCATAGAGGTGCTGAACCCGCGACACCACGATCACGTGGTCACCCGCGACATGTTCGGCTTCGACACGAGCCTCGATCCAGGCGACAGCGTTCTCGACGACCGGTGCCCCCGATGGAGAGGGCCGCCAGGCCAACCCTGCGAACTTGTCACCGCCCTTGACCGAGAGCTGGCGACCGACGTGTTCCTGATCTTCGGCGAGAATGTTGATCACGAAGGTGTCAGCCCGCTTGATGGCCGGCCATGAACTGCTCGTGTGGGCGACGCAGAACGCCACCAGAGGCGGATCCAGAGAAACTGAGGTGAAGGAGTTGGCTGCCAATCCGGCGCCTTCTCCGGATTCCGGATCCAGAGCAGTGATCGCGATGACACCGGTAGCGAAGTGACCGAGTACCGATCGCATCGCAGTGGCATCGACCTCAGGAAGACCCGTGACGTGTTGCAATGGTGATGTCGCGCTCATTTCGACCTCCGAGAGTTGTTGGATTTACAGATGGTGCCCGCGCTCGTCCCGAATCGATGGCGGCGCGGAATCCTCGCGTACGTGAGGATCGATTTCGACCTGGATGGATATTGGGGTCATTGCGCTGATGGCTTGCTCGATCCGTGCGTGCCACATGCCGTTCTTCAGAAGACTTTCGCGGTTGAAGGAGACGAAGATCGTCGCCGAATCCAGCGTTCCCTGCCGTGCTACGCGTAGTTCCCAGTGTGCGATGCCGTCGATGCCTCGAAGTGCCTTCGTGAGGGCGGAGAAGGAGATCCACCGGCCGCGGATGAGGAGAAGGTCACCATGGGTGTGCGTAGGCATGGTGAGGGATTCACCGTCCCTGCTGCTCAGATACCCGGTACGCACTCCGATGTGCGCGAGGCTCGAGTGCCACGGGTACCTCACTACGATCTCTGCGAGTTCACCGTTTGCAGACGTTTCCGGGGGTGTGGCGAGTTCGAGTAAGTCTCCGTGTGTCGGGGTGAGCGCAGTGGCGCTCTGAGTTTTGTGTGCGATCGGGATCCCGCTGAGAGGGTCGGTGAACAACTCGACGGTTTGGGCGCCGAATTCACGCCCCAAGTGCTCGATCTTCTTCGGGTCAGCGATCTCACCGGTAAGGAGGATCAGTCGGAGTTCCAGGTCCAAGGGTTCGACCAGGAATTCGAGGTGGAGTCGTGCGAGAAAATCCGCCACACCGGTGGCCGTTCCCACCAGAACATTAGCGCGCATGTTCTCGACTGTGCGCAGCAGCCGCATTCGTCCGCGAGGCCCGATGCTCGCCGCTGCCGCCGCCACTTCCGCGGCCGCCTCCGCGACCAAGGTTCCCCCGAGCTCACCGTCATTGTTGAGCGAGACGACAACCCGATCGGTGGCTTTGACGCCTGCGTCGGTGAGGGTTTCTGCCGTCAACGCGACCGCAGCCGCGCGATCCTCTGCTGAGAGTGGGAACGCGGCAGTAGCAGTTGAGTCGACGTGCAAGAGCCCCTTGGCCTTCGCCGCGGTAATTCCTGCCGCGGAGAGGTTACTTCTGCTGATCGGCTCGGGACGAGTCTCGACGGATTGTGTGTGTGTCATCGAATCTCCACAACATCGGAAGCGAACAGCTTGATCGAGCTCAGGACATGCTCGTTGTCGAGACCGCCGACCTGGAACTGCCCGATCAAGTCGGTGACGCCGGCTTCCTCGAGCCGCTGCACAGCCTTACGGGACCCATCGACATCGTCGATCACGATCATCAGGTTGTCGCGGAGCGTCTCGATGGCTTCGTCCTGGGACTGGCCGGCGGCGAGTGCTCCGAGGACGCGGTGGCTCGCGTGCCGTGCGTCGTAATAGTCGGGCGGCGCAACCAGATTGACCTGGCGACGGATATACCACATCACCGCATCGGCGGCATTTGCATGCGCCTCATCCGTCGTTGGCGCGACGTGCCACGGAATCATCAGTGCGATCTTGCGCGTCTCAGGGTCGAAACCGTGGCGGGCCAACTCTGCCTTGTACTTCGCGATATCCTCGGCGACATCGTCGATGCCCTTGAGCATGGTCATGCCGAGGAGGTTGTAGCCTCGCCGTGCAGCCTGTAGGTATCCGTCGAGGCTGGTCGATGCGACCCAGACAGGCGGGTGCGGTTCCTGCAAGGGGCGCGGGTAGACCCCAACGTCGGGGACGCTCCAGTACTCGTGTTCTGCGCTGTAAGGTTCGCCGTCGGCCTCCCAAATCCCGAGCACGGTGTCGAGGTTTTCCTCCCATAGCGTGCGGGACTGCTCGAAGGGACGCTGAAAGGCTTGGTACTCGAGCGGGGACGCTCCCCGGCCGGTGCCGAACTCGATGCGTCCTCCCGAGATGATGTCCATGGTCGCTACACGCTCGGCGGTGCGAATCGGGTGCGAGAACGGGAGGAGTACGACGCCGAGCCCGAGCCGAATCTGTTTGGTGACCCGTGCAAGTGCGCTCAAAACGATATCGGGAGCCGAGGAGTGCGAGAACCCGCGAGTGAAATGGTGCTCGACCATCCAGGCCGTGCTGTAACCGAGCCCATCGGCGAGGGTGACCTGCTCGATGAGATTCTCGAACGCCTGCTGCTCGACCTCTTTGGTCCGCCCACGCACCTCGAGTTCATATCCGAGGCCTGCCCGCAGCTTTGCCATGCCAACTCCTGTCAGTAGTACCAAGCGATCGCTTGGGTTTGCCTCTGTGCGACCGTGACTTCGCTAGCGTAACCCAAGCGCTTGCTCAAATGCTATACGCTCACGTCATGCAGATGACGGATTGGGTCGGATACAAGCTGGGCACCAGGGTGGTGCGGTACTGCGAAGAGGACGCGATCTTGTACGCGCTCGCGGTCGGTGCTCGCGCAGATGAGTTGCCCCTGATCTTCGAGCGTGACCTGAAGGTCTTGCCGACGTTCGCGCTCACGCTGGGACTGTGGGTCGCCGATGCGGCATCGGCGGCCGGCGCCTTCGTGCCGGCACAAGCTCTGCACGGGTCTCAGTCCCTGACGATGCGCGGATCCCTCCCGCCCACCAGCGAATTCGAAGTCACCGGCCATGTCGAAGCGGTCCGCGACACGGGACGATCCGCGATCCTGGACATAGTGTGCGACAGTGACTATTTCTCCGCCACCTACTCCATTATCCTGCCTGGTCAGGGCGGCTTCTCGCCGTCCACGCCACGGGTGAAGGCAAAGCCGGAGGGCGTCGGCCGGGCGGTGGAGCACGAATCGCGAACCATTGAGCTGTCGCCGGAGCAGGCCGTCCTCTACCGGCTCACTGGCGATCGCCACCTGATCCACGTCGATCCGGCCGCGGCGCAGGCTGCCGGCTTCGCGCGTCCCATTCTTCACGGTCTGTGCACGCTTGGCGTGGTGGCGAAGTCCCTCGCTGAGCCGCTGGGGGCGAAGCCGTGGGAGCTCAGGAGGATCGAGGCGCGATTTGCCGCACCCGTGTTCCCTGGGAGCACCCTTGCCGTGGCCACGGTGCAGCCACCAGTGGGAGACTCTGCCGCGGGCCTCGAGTACTCCGCTTCTGTCGATGGCCGTTGTGTCCTCGCCGACGGGCGAGTTTCTTACTCGTGAATTTGTGTTGGGGGCTCGGTCAACTCCGGTGTTGCGCCGGCTAGGGACTTTCGAGAATGGTGGCGCTTCCGTAGCTTCCTCCGAAGCCTGTGCACAACGCGACATGCGGGGATTCGACCTGTTGAGACGGCGCAGTTCCCCGAAGCTGTCGCACGGCCTCCAACACATTGTTGAGGCCGTGTATGTACCCTTCCGACAGCAATCCACCGTGAGGATTGACCGGAAGGGCGCCGCTCGGGAGGGCGTCGCCCGAGCGCACAAATTCCCCGCTCCCCCCGACGCCACAGAAGCCGAAGTCTTCGAGTTGCTGAAGCACGATGGGGGAGTACGCGTCGTAGAGCATCGCCACGTCGACGTCGATGGGGCGAAGGCCGGACACTTTCCACAACTTGTGGGCCACGTAGCGGGAAAAGATGGCTGACAGATCAACGGCCTTGTCCATGCTCGACGAGCCCCCGCCCCCGCCCCGCACCACAGCGGCGATACGGGGACTGTTCGGGCTCACGGCGTCGGCGATATCCGCCCTGCTGACAATCAGTGCCGCACCGGCGTCGGTCTCCTGACAGCAGTCCGCTCGGCGCAAGGGGGTCGACACGAACGGACTGGCACGATACTCGTCACAAGTGATGGGGGCATGAAGCAGCGCGCGCGGGTTCGATGCGGCCAACTGCCTCGATTGGCAGACCACCGAGGCGAGATCCTCCTCGGTGGCGCCAGTGTCGTACATCCAGCGGGCGGCTGCCATTGCAAACAGATTGACCGGCCCCGCCATACCGAATGGGATGGTGAACTGCGTTTCTCCGCCGGCCACCCGAATCGCTGCCTGGCCCATCCGTTTTCCGGATCGGCCGTTCAAAGCTCGGAATACGAGCACGTTTGTTGCTGTGCCCGAGTGGATCAACATTGCGGCATCACCGAGGATCGACGCAGATTGCGTCCCGCCGCCATAGATCTCATTCGTCCAGGTCTCGGGCGACAAGCCGAGATGCTCGGCCACCGTGTTCACCGGTGCAGAGTCGGCCATGTGGTAGGACAGGACGCCATCGATATCGGAGTTGGCGAGGCCTGCATCCTGAATGGCGGAGCGACTCGCCGCCAGTGCCAGTTGGAGGGGGCTGACGCCACTGCGGCGGGATATCTCGGTCATGCCTATCCCGCTCACCGCTGTCGCTCCGGCGAATGCTTGTCTTGTCATCTGCTCCCCTTGTAAACCAAGCGCTTGCTTGAGAGAATAGCGTCATGTGGACCCGAACAGCACCGGAACCTAGCGACCTTGCGCGTCCGTTCTGGGAAGGATGCAACGAGGGCCGACTACTGATCCAGCGGTGCCGTACGTGCGGAACCTTCATCCACCATCCCGAGCCTGAATGCACTCGATGCCGCGGAACGAATCTCTTCTTCGACGAAGTCAGCGGACGAGGACGCATAGACACGTTCACGGTGGTCCACCGAAGTTTCGTACCAGGCTACCAGGACATTACGCCCTACGTCGTTGGCTGGATTATTCTTCCGGAACAGAGAAACCTCAGAGTTTTCAGTGCGATTCTGGGTGAGGGCGTCACCGCCCGCGTAGCAATCGACGCTCCGGTAGAGGTTCGGTTCGAAGACGTCGCGGGGTTCGGAGCTGTTCCCGTGTTCGAGTTGACATAGACGGAAATGCAGCAATCACTGCCCCTCAGGGATCGTGAAGGCAGTTGGAATGTACAGATCCGACGCCTCACTCGAGCTGGCGCTGAACCGGCAGCCGCACTCCAGATAGAGAGGTGACGCAATGATGTATAGCGACGATGACGCAATGCTCGAGTTCGCCAAGCAGTGGTACCCATACGGTGGTGGCGAAGACAGCGACATATTTGTTCGGCCTGCCGGCGAGCGCCTACTTCAGACGGCTTGCGAAACTGGTCGAGGGCTCCAGGGGTCGACGCCTCTCGCCTCAGCAGATACAAGGCATCCGGACCGTCGTTCGGTCTCGTCTCGCCAGAAGGCAGACTGCGGCCTGACGCCGGAATTTTCCGGTACGGGTGATCGAGTCCCCACCGGGACGGTGTGAAACAGCGCCCCGACGACTTTGCCTCCACTCCGCGGACTCGACTGCGACGGTACACCGATCCATTCAGGCCAGGTTGCGACTAACGCCGGTGTCCTCGGGGTCAATCGCACATCACGCCAATGACTTAGGCCAACCGAAGTCCCGCACTAGACGACGAAAAGGACCACAAACTTGAGAATGGGATTAGTAGGACTCGGGAAGATGGGCCATAACATGCGAGAAAGGATGCGGAGCCGTGGCCACGACATCGTCGGTTACGATCCGCGCATAGGCTCCAGTGACGTCGATTCCCTTGCGGACCTGGTATCGCGTTTGGAGGCCCCCCGGATCGTCTGGGTCATGGTTCCGCACGGCCGGGCCACGCAGGACACCGTGCACACACTTGGGAATTTACTCGATCCCGGTGACCTCGTCATCGACGGCGGAAACTCGCGATTTACTGATGACCAGGCACACGCGAAGCGACTTGCGGCGCGAGGAATCGGCTACATCGATTGTGGGGTGTCGGGCGGTATCCGGGGGAAGGAACTTGGCTACGCGTTGATGGTCGGAGGCGAATCGGAGGACGTGGCGCGAGCCATGCCGCTGTTCGAATCGTTACTGCCCGAGGGAGACCCAACGAAGTGCTTCGTGCACGCCGGACCGGTGGGTGCCGGCCACTTCGCAAAAATGGTCCACAACGGTGTCGAGTACGGTCTCATGCAAGCCTACGCGGAGGGGTACGAACTGCTGTGTGCCGAACACCTCGTGACCGACGTGCAGGGCGTTCTTCGAGCATGGACTGCAGGCACGGTCGTGCGCTCATGGTTGCTCGATCTTCTGGTCGAAGCGCTCGGCGCGGATCCCGCGCTCAGCGAGATCTCCGGCTACGTGGACGATTCGGGTGAGGGGCGGTGGACAGTCGAAGAAGCAATCGGTCATTCGGTTCCGGCTCCGGTGATCACGGCTGCACTCTTTGCACGGTTCTCCTCGCGTCAGCTCGACTCGCCCGCCATGAAGGCGGTGTCTGCCCTTCGTCAACAGTTCGGGGGACACGCAGTGCAGAAGGTCGCGTTGTGACAGAAACAGGCTCTCACCTCACAGGACTGGCAAAGGACCTCTCGATGTACAGAAGCGCGATCAATGCGGCATGGACGGACCTATCGATTGAACACAAAGAGATGTCCTCGCGTCATCTACGGGAACTCTTCGCCGAAGATCCGGCCCGCGGCAACGAGCTGACTCTCACCGCGGGTGATCTCTATATCGACTACAGCAAGAATCTCGTGACACGGGATACGCTCGAGCTGCTCATGGCTCTCGGCCGGGCTGCCGCACTCGAAGAACGCCGCGACGAAATGTTCGCCGGCGGGCACATCAACTCGACCGAGGACCGTGCAGTACTCCACACCGCGCTGAGACGCCCACCCGAGGATGAACTCTCGATAGACGGGCAGAACATCACGAATGACGTGCACGATGTCCTCGGTCGAATGGGGGACTTCACCGACCGTCTGCGCTCGGGTAGTTGGCGCGGTGCAACCGGTGAGCGCATCACCGCGCTGGTCAATATTGGAATCGGTGGATCCGACCTGGGGCCCGCCATGGTTCACCGTGCCCTTCGGACTTACAGCACCGAATCGTTGGATGTGCGCTTCGTCTCGAACGTCGACCCTGCCGACTTGACAGCAGCGCTACACGGTCTGGATCCGGCACGTACTCTATTTGTCGTTGCGTCGAAGACTTTTACGACGCTGGAGACGCTCTCGAACGCCGCTTGCGCGCGTCGATGGCTGACCGAATCGCTCGGCGAACAGGCGGTGGCGCAGCATTTCGTCGCGGTGTCGACGAACACGGAAGAAGTAGCCGCGTTCGGAATTGATCCCGTGAACATGTTCGGATTCTGGGAGTGGGTCGGTGGCCGATACTCCGTCTGTTCATCGATCGGCTTGGCGGTGATGGCCGCGATCGGGAAGGAACGATTCGCCGAGTTCCTCGCAGGCTTCCATCTGATGGACACGCATTTCCAGACGGCGCCGATTGAGCAGAACGCCCCTATGGTGCTGGGGTTGTTGAACGTGTGGTACGCGAGCTTCTTTGGTGCACAAACCCGCGCAATTCTTCCCTATGCACAAGACCTGGCGAGGCTCCCGGCATACCTGCAGCAGCTGGCTATGGAGTCGAACGGCAAATCTGTTCAGTTGGACGGTGAGCCGGTGCTGGTACCTACTGGGGCAATCCTATGGGGAGAGCCGGGGACGAATGGACAGCACGCCTTTCACCAATTGCTGCATCAGGGCACCACACTTGTGCCGGCAGACTTGATTGGATTTGCCCGTCCTGCAGTGGATCTACCTGCCATCGGCAGTTCTGCGACCATGCACGAGATTCTACTGAGCAATCTTCTCGCCCAATCGCAAGTCTTGGCCTTCGGGCGCACCGCCGAGGAGATCGAGGCCGAGGGAACGTTGCGTGATGTTATCGCCCACAAGGTAATGCCGGGAAACCGGCCCAGCACGACGATACTCGCGCCGATGTTGACACCGTCCGTTCTCGGCCAACTGATCGCACTGTATGAGCACCAAGTTTTCGTCGAGGGGTGCGTGTGGGGGATCAATTCGTTCGATCAGTGGGGGGTCGAACTCGGGAAAACTCAAGCCTTTGCGCTTCAGCCGGCATTGACCGCGGCTGAAGACCCTGCAGACTACGTGGATTCCTCGACCGAGGCGCTCGTGAGCTGGATTCGCAGCACCCGAACATCCGATTGAGCGCACGGGGCCACGTCAGCCCGCGATGAGCGGACTGACGTGGCTTTCGTGCCTAAACGCAGATCTGCGGCGGTACCCCTTACGATCATCCTCCGACAATCCACCCCACGTGCCATAGTGCTCTCCGGCCTCGATGGCGTGCGTCCTGCACCGAACCTGGACCGGGCATCGTTCGCAGACCTGTTTCGCTGCCTTCGCCCGTGCTGAACGCTCGCGGCCCCGTTCGTTTTCCGGGTGGAAGAAGAGCGCGGCATCCACTCCGCGGCACTGAGCCTGTAGTTGCCACTCCCACGCTTCGGAAGTCGGGGCGGGAAGCTTCATCGGAATCGGTGCGGGCATGATCGTCCTGTTCATCTCTCGTGCTGAGCCCACCACGGGGGCACGGCTTGCGAAGCGACAATTAAGCAAGCGATTGCTTGGTATCCTACAACGACAACAATGACTTTGTCCGCAACGACGAGACGCCCGCACAATGACTGTGCGGGCGTCTCGTCGAAGGGGTGGGTCAGAAGTTGATCATGTGCCCGGCGAGACCGTGGATGGCCTCCTGCAGGGCTTCGCTGAGCGTCGGGTGCG
>NZ_JBFUGT010000086.1:0-25591 GCF_056402775.1 Rhodococcus sp. P3_B8 | reverse complement strand
CTGCACGGCGACGGCATGCTCGTCGTCGGGAACGGCGGGTGTGGTTGCGGCAGCGGCCTTGCGGGCCCGCGACGCGAGCTGACGCGCCGCGGGCGTCTCGATGCCGAGAATCCCGGCAACCTCGCCGAACGGGACCCCGAAACCGTCGTGCAGCACGAACGCGACCCGTTGTGCAGGGGTGAGCGTGTCGAGCACGATCAGCGCGGCGAGGCGGTTGTCCTCGTCCCGGACGACCGCTTCCAGCGGGTCCGGCTCGGCCGACGGCGACAGTCCGGTGACGATGGGTTCCGGAAGCCATTGGCCGACATACTGTTCCCTCCGCACCGCCGCCGACCGCAACCGGTCGAGGCAGATCCGCCCGACCACCGTCGTGAGCCACGGCCGGAGGTCGCGGATGTTCTCGGCGTCCGCGTCGTCGAGTCGTAGCCAGGACTCCTGCACGGCGTCCTCCGCGTCGCTGACGCTTCCCGTCAGCCGGTACGCTACGGAGAGCAGATGCGGCCGGTGGGACTCGAATTCGTCTACCAGCGTGGCAGTGGGCATGCCGATATCCTACGTGCGGTCCAGACATAAAATCCGTCGTGTGCGTAACCGTTGACCCTGGTGGTGGGTCCGGACGTATGGTGTGGCGACCACACCACCTCCAGGGAGTCTGCCATGTTCCAGTGTTTCGGCTGTCGTAGCTGACCTGGCTTTTTCGCACCCCTTTTTCTTCTGCACGTCCTGCTCACCCGTCCGGCGACCGCCGGGCGGAGTTCGGGAGTGCGCTCGCACGACCCGCCGCTTCGCCGTGGGCGGGCAACACACACTAGGAAGACCTTCGATGATTCGTCCACGTTTCGCGCGGACTCTGGCCGCAGCGGCCGCCCTTCTCACATTCACCAGCCTTGCTGTCGCGTGCTCCAGTTCGGAGACGACCACGACAGCCGACGGGAAGACGGTACTTCGCTACGAGGGGACCACGGGACAGGTCTCGTTCCCGGAGCTCGCGGCCGACCTGGGCTACTACCAGAAGGTCGAACTGAACTGGATCGGCGACACCACGAGTGGGCCGCAGAGCATTCAGAATGCCGCCACCGGGCAGACCGACTTCGGTGGCGCGTTCAACGGTGCGGTGCTGAAGCTGGCCGCGGCCGACTCGCCGATCACGTCCGTCATCGGCTACTACGGCTCCGACAAGGAGACGTTCAACGGGTACTACGTGCTCGACGGAAGCCCGATCACGTCGGCACGTGACCTGATCGGCAAGAAGGTCGGCATGAACACGCTCGGCGCACACCACGAGTTCCTCGTGCGTGAGTGGCTGGCGCGGGAGGGGCTGACCCCGGACGAGATCAAGCAGGTCGAGCTGACCGTGGTGCCGCCGGTGAACACCGAACAGGCGCTGCGGCAGGGTCAGATCGACGTCGGCACGCTCGGGAGCGTGTTCCGCGACAAGGCAGTCGAACGCGGCGGCATCCGCCCGCTGTTCACCGACGAGTCCATCTTCGGTTCCTTCACCTACGGATCGCTGCTGTTCCGCAATGACTTCATCGCGAAGAACAAGGACGCCGTCGCTGACTTCGTGCAGGGCACGGCCCGCGCGATCCGCTGGACCCAGACGACTCCGCGCGACGACGTGATCGCGAAGTACAAGGACATCATCACCAAGCGGGGCCGCAACGAGACCACCGACCTCGTGGACTACTGGAAGTCGCCGGGTGTGGCGGGTCCCGGTGGCGTGATCACCGACAAGGAGATCGAGACCTGGATCGACTGGCTCGTCCGCAACGGGGAACTCGAGGACGGCAAGCTCACGCCCGCCGACGTCTACACCAACGAGTACAACCCGTACGCCAACGGCACGTACCCCGCCGACAGCGGCCCTGACGGACAAGCGCTGGCCGCCAAGTGAACTCCACCCCAGGTCCCCACGAGAAGAAAGTGATGTCGATGTCCCACTCCCGGTTCCGGCGAGGCGCCGTGCGCGCCCTCGCGGCGACCGCAGCACTGTTCACGTTGGCCTCGGGAGTGGCGGGGTGCGCCGGCTCGTCGGATACTGCCACCACCGAGGACGGGAAGACGGTCCTGCGCTACCAGGGGTGGGCCGGGGACGTGGGATTCCACGAACTCGCCGAGGACCTGGGGTATTACGACAAGATCAAGCTCGAATGGGTCGGCGACACCACCAGCGGCCCGCAGGACATCCAGTCGGCGGCCACCGGCGACATCGAGTTCGGCTCGGCATTCAACGGAGCCGTCGTCAAGCTCAATGCCGCGGGGGCACCGATCACGTCGGTGCTGAGTTCCTACGGTGCGGACGCCGGTGAGTACACGGGATACTTCGTGCTGGACGGCAGCCCCATCCGCTCGGCGCGCGACCTGATCGGCAAGAAGGTCGGGATGAACACGCTCGGTGCGCACCACGAGTTCCTGGTCCGGGAGTGGCTGGCCCAGCAGGGGTTGACCCAGGACGAGATCAAGCAGGTGGAGCTGACCGTCGTCCCGCCGGTGAACAACGAAACGGCCCTGCGCGAAGGTCAGATCGACGTGGCTGCCATCAACGACATCTTCCGCGAAACAGCCCAGGAGCGTGGGGGCATCCGGCCGCTGTTCACGGACCGGGATCTGTTCGGCGCCTTCAGCTACGGCACCTACGTAGTGCGCGACGACTTCCTGGCGAAGAACAAGGACGCCGTCGCGGACTTCGTGCAGGGCACGGCCCGGGCCATCCGATGGACCCAGGTCACTCCGCGTGAGGAGGTCGTCGCACGGTTCAAGAGCATCATCGACAAGCGTGGCCGCAACGAGAGCGACGAGGCCATCGGCTACTGGCGCAGCTCCGGGATTCCCGTCGCCGGGGCCGTGATCCAGGAGAAGGAGCTGCAGACCTGGGTCGATTGGCTCGTCCGCAACGGTGAGCTCGACGAGGGCAAGTTGACCGCAACCGACCTCTACACCAACGAATTCAACCCGTACGCCAACGGCACGTTCCAGCCCGAGAGCGGGCCCGACGGAGAAGTACTGGAAGGACAGAAATGAGCACCACCGCCTCGAACCCCGATCGGGTTCAGACGCCCAAGCTCCGCCTCGAGCACGTCACCAAGCAGTTCGACGTGCGCGGGTCCAAGGACAAGTTCACCGCGATCGAGGACATCGACATCGATCTCGCGGACGGCGAATTCCTCGTCCTCGTCGGTCCGAGTGGTTGCGGAAAGTCCACGCTGCTCGACCTGCTCGGCGGGCTCAGCACCCCCACATCGGGTCGGATCCTGCTCGACGGGCAGCCGGTGACCGGGCCCGGTCTCGACCGCGGAATCGTCTTCCAGCAGTACGCACTCCTGCCGTGGCGGACGGCCCGGCACAACATCGAGTTCGGGCTCGAGGCCAAGGGACTGCCCAAGAAGGAACGGCGCGAACTCGCCGAGCACTACCTCGAGCTCGTCGGCCTGAAGGGGTTCGGCGACCGGTACCCGCACGAGCTGTCGGGCGGCATGAAGCAGCGCGTCGCGATCGCCCGCAGCCTCGCGTTCGATCCCGAGGTGCTGCTGATGGACGAACCGTTCGCGGCGCTCGACGCGCAGACCCGTGAGTCGCTGCAGGACGAACTGCTGCGCATCTGGAAGGCCACCGGCAAGACCATCCTGTTCATCACGCACGGCATCGACGAGGCCATCTACCTCGGGCAGCGGGTCGCGGTCCTGACGTCGCGGCCCGGCCGGGTGAAGACGTTCGTGGACATCGACATCGACCGCAGCGGCGAGGACGTCCGGTCCAACGAGCAGTTCCGGCACTACCGCCACCGCATCTGGACGCTGCTGCACGGCGAAGTGGAGCGTGCACAGGTAATCGAGAAGGAGGAAGCACATGTCTAGCGCACTCGCGTCACCGGAAGCTCCCGTTGCTATCGATCCGCCCGGGACGTCGGCTCCGTCGCCCGCTTCCACCCCACCGCAGCCGGGTGCCATCCAGCGTGCCGGTGCGGCACTGCGTCCGGTCGTCTGGCGGATCCTCAAGCCGTCCGTCGCGATCGTCGCCTTCCTGGCACTGTGGGAGATCGCTCCGCGGGTCGGTCTCGTCGACGAGGTGTTCCTGCCCCCGTTCACCACGGTGGTCGAGGCATTCTTCGACCTGGTGCAGAGCGGTGAGCTGTGGCAGCACGTGTCCGCCAGCCTCTCCCGCGCCCTGATCGGCTTCTTCGTGGCGGTCGTGATCGCGATCCCGCTGGGCATCGCGATCGCCTGGTACCGCCCGGTGTCGGACTTCCTGAACCCGATTCTGGAGCTGTTCCGCAACACGGCGGCGCTGGCGTTGCTCCCGGTCTTCATCCTGATCCTCGGCATCGGTGAGGAGTCCAAGATCGCCCTGGTGATCTACGCGTGCACCTTCCCGATCCTGCTGAACACGATCTCCGGTGTGCGCACCGTCGACCCGTTGCTGATCAAGTCGGCGTCGTCGCTGGGACTGTCGCCCGTGCGCCTGTTCCAGAAGGTCGTGCTTCCCGCCGCCGTTCCCACCATCTTCACCGGCATCCGCATGGCGGCGGCGTCGTCGATCCTCGTGCTGATCGCCGCCGAGATGGTCGGGGCCAAGGCCGGCCTCGGTTACCTGATCACGGCCTCCCAGTTCAACTTCCAGATCCCCAACATGTATGCGGGCATCGTCGCCATCTCGGTTCTCGGGCTGACGCTCAACGCCGTTCTCGTACTGATCGAACGCAGGCTGTCCCGCTGGCGGGTCTAGTCACTTACCGGAAAAGAAACTCCACATGTCACAGGATTCCCAGTTCCACCTCAACGCCTTTCTCATGGGTGTGGGACATCACGAGGCGGCGTGGCGCCATCCCCGCACCGAGGCGCACCGCGTTCTGGACGTCGCACACTTCCAGGAACTCGGCCGGATCGCGGAGCGGGGCAAGCTCGATTCGGTGTTCTTCGCGGACGGTCTCGCCGTCGGACCGCGGATCAAGCACAACACCCAGGCGATCTTCGAGCCCGTCACGTTGCTGTCGGCGATCGCCGTCGCCACCGAACACGTGGGACTGATTGCCACCGCGTCCACGAGTTACTCCGACCCGTACAACCTGGCGCGCAAGTTCACGTCGCTCGACCACATCAGCGGCGGCCGGGCGGGGTGGAACATCGTGACCTCGGCCGGTGCGGACGAGGCTGCGAACTTCGGCGTCGACGGTATCCCCGCACACAGCGGACGGTACGAGCGCGCAGAGGAATTCGTCGACGTCACGCTCGCCCTGTGGGACAGCTGGGAGGACGGCGCGGTGGTGCTCGACCCGGAGACCGGCGTGTTCGCCGACCCCGGCAAGGTTCACACCATCGACCACGACGGACCGCGGTTCCGGGTCAAGGGCCCGCTCAACTCGCCGAGGTCCGCCCAGGGGCGGCCGCTGCTGGTGCAGGCCGGATCGTCCGAGAGCGGCAAGGAGTTCGCCGCGCGGTACGCCGAGGCCGTGTTCACCGCGCAGCGCACCCTGGAACAGGGTCAGGAGTTCTACCGCGACCTCAAGGCGCGTGTCGTCAAGCACGGCCGCAATGCGGGCGACCTGAAGGTGCTGCCCGGCATCGTGCCGTTCATCGCGGACACCGAGGAGGAGGCGAAGGCGCTCGAGCAGTCGTTCACCGACCTGATCTCGCCCGAGTACTCGCTGCGTCAGCTGTCCACGATGCTCGGTGTCGACCTCACCAAGCATTCCCTCGACGCCCCGCTTCCGCCGCTTCCGCCGCTGGACGAGATCCAGGGCAACAAGAGCCGCTACCAGCTGGTGAAGGACCTCGCGGCGGACGGTTCGCTCACCGTCCGGCAGCTGATCGGGCTGCTCGGCGGCGGACGTGGGCACCGCACGTTCGCCGGGACCCCCGAACAGGTCGCCGACGAGCTGCAGACGTGGTTCGAGCAGGGCGCGGCCGACGGTTTCAACATCATGCCGCCCTACCTGCCCGGCGGACTGGACGACTTCGTCGACCGTGTCGTCCCGATCCTGCCGCAGCGCGGACTGTTCCGGACGGAGTACACCGCGACCACCCTGCGCGGTCACTACGGTCTCACGGACGTCGGTAACCGGTTCGCGGGCGCGGTCGACGAAGCGAGCGCATGAGCGGCGAGACCGGTCTGAAACCTCTCGTCACCACCGTCTTCGTTCCCGCCGCGATCTTCGGCATCGGCCAGGGGGCCGCCGCCCCGGTCATGGCACTGACGGCCCGCGAACTGGGTGCGTCCGTGGCCGTGTCCGGGCTGATCGTCGCGGTCGTCGGGCTCGGCGCCGTCCTGGGCGACCTGCCCGCAGGCCGGATCGTCGCCAGGTTCGGGGAGCGGCGGTCCATCATCGGCGGCAGTACCGTCGGCGCCGCCGGAGTGCTGGTCTGTCTGCTCGCGCAGACACCCTGGATGCTGGGTGTGGGGGCACTGCTGACCGGGCTCGCCAACGCCGTGTGGGGGCTGGCCCGCCAGAGCTACCTGGCCGACGCCGTGCCGATCGGGCTGCGGGCCCGGGCGATGTCGTCGTTCGCGGCGATGTGGCGGCTCGGCTTCTTCGTGGGACCGCTGCTCGGCGCCGCCGTGATCCTGGTGGTCGGCGCCCGGGGCGGATTCATGGTGCAGTTCGTCGGCGTCGTCCTGTCCGGGTGGCTGATGTCGAGGGTCCCCGACCCGCCGCGGCGCCACGCAGGCACCGCCGGTACCCACGCGACGCTGCCGTCGATTCTGCGCCGGCACCGGAAGCTGCTGGCCACGCTCGGCGCCGGGTCGCTCCTGATGGGTGCGGCCCGCGCCTCGCGGGAGGCGGTGCTGCCGCTGTGGGCTGCCCATCTCGGACTCGACGCCGCCCAGGTCAGCCTCGTCTTCGGGGTCGGAGCGGCCGTCGATCTGCTGTGCTCGTATCCGGCCGGACACTTCATGGACCGGTACGGCCGCCGGTTCATCGCGGTGCCCTCGCTTCTGGTGATCGGGGTGTCCTACCTGGCGTTGCCGTTCTCGCACGACCTCCTGTCGATCGGGGTCGTCGCCGTCGTGATGGGCATCGGCAACGGGCTCGGCAACGGCGTCATCATGACGCTCGGCGCCGACATCGCCCCACCGGCGACGCGCGCCGAATTCCTCGCCGCCTGGCGGCTCACCCACGACACCGGCATGTTCGCCGGACCCTTCAGCGTCGGCGCGCTCGCCGCGGTCGTCCCGCTCGGTGCCGCCGTCGCCGCGATCGGGGGAGCGGCGCTGGTCGGCGCCGGCCTCCTGTTCCGGTTCATCCCGGTCTATTCCCCGTGGCCACCGCCGACCGCGTCGGAGCCCGGATCCTCACCGCTCGAAAAACAGGAAGCATAGGTACATTCGTTTCATGCGCTTCGGATTGTTCGTTCCTCAAGGTTGGCGTCTGGATCTCGTCGGAATCGATCCCGCGGATCAGTGGTCGGTGATGCGCGACTTCGCGTTGCGCGCCGATCAAGGTTCGTCCTGGGATTCCCTGTGGGTCTACGACCACTTCCATACCGTCCCGGCACCGACGGAGGAGGCCACGCACGAGGCGTGGACCCTCATGTCCGCGTTCGCGGCGGTCACCTCGCGGGTGCGCCTCGGCCAGATGTGTACGGCGATGAGCTACCGCAACCCCGCCTACCTCGCGAAGGTGGCCGCCACCACCGACCTCATCTCGGGCGGACGAGTCGAGATGGGCATCGGCGGCGGCTGGTACGAGCACGAGTGGAAAGCGTACGGATACGGATTCCCTTCTGCCGGTGTGCGTCTCGGCCGCCTCGACGAGGGCGTGCAGATCATGCGTCAGGCCTGGGCCAACGGCATCGCGACCCTCGAAGGCAAGCACTACCAGGTCGACGGTGCCATCGTCCGCCCACTTCCGTTGCAGGAAGGCGGCATCCCGCTGTGGATCGCCGGTGGCGGCGAGAAGGTGACGTTGAAGATCGCGGCAAAGTACGCGCAGTACACCAACTTCGACGGCACACCCGAGGGCTTCGCGCAGAAGTCCGAGATCCTGCGGAAGCACTGCGACACCGTCGGCACCGACTTCGACGCCATCACCCGCTCGGCCAACTACAACGTCGCGATCGGCACCACCGAGGCGGAGGTCGAGCAGCGGTTGCTCACCCTGAAGGACCGGCTCACCCCCCACGTCGGCGCCGACGCCGCCGAGGGTGCCCTGGGAGCCTTCCGCGGAATGCCCGGTGTGGGAACGCCGGAGCAGATCGTCGAGAAACTGTCGGCGCTGAAGGAGCAGGGCATGTCCTACGGCATCTTCTACTTCCCCGAAGCCGCGTACGACACGTCGGGCATCGAACTGTTCGAGAAGGAAGTGCTGCCCGCGCTGCGTTGATCCATAGGCCGCCTCACCGGGCATAGAGTGGCGGGCATGTTCGTCGTCACCCTCGCCGCCGACACGCTGTGGCTGAGCCCGCCGGTCGTCACCGACGTCGACGAGATCTGCGCGGCATGCAGCGACGCGTCGATCGCCGAGTGGACGACGATGCCCGCGCCGTACGGCCGCTCGGACGCCGAGCAGTTCGTGCGGCAGACGGTGCCGTCCGGCTGGGCCGACCGCAGTCCCACGTGGGCGCTGCGCGAACGCGAGGACGGTCCCGTGCTGGGGATGATCGGTCTGATGGCGCGGGATGTGACGGCGGCGGAGATCGGATACTGGCTGTCGCCGGCGGCACGGTCGCGGGGCCTCATGACGACCGCGGTGAACCTGGTGTGCGATTTCGCGTTTCGGCCGGACGGTATGGGGCTCGAACGCATCGAATGGCGCGCGTTCGTCGGCAATCTCGACTCGGCGGCGGTCGCCCGCCGGGTCGGCTTCCGGTTCGAGGGCGTCCAGCGCGCCGGACTCGTGCAGCGCGGCGTCCGCCGCGATTCGTGGGTGGCCGCCCTGCTCGCCGGCGACCCACGGCAGCCGGCCGAAGGCTGGCCCGACTAGTTGCCGATCAGCGCAGGCCCTCCGGAAGGTCGTGCTCGGACACCGCGACTCGCTGCTCGGGGCTGGTCCGGATGTGCTCGGACTCCGGGATCCGGCTCTGCAGGAAATCCCATTCGACCTGATCGATGGCGTCTTCCGCGCGGGAACGCACCGCCGCGTCACGGGTGCCCCACGCGATCGGCATCGGGCTGACCATCTCCCACGTGGCGGCGTCGTTGCGGGTGCTGCGGTCGTTCAGGAGTGCGACGGACGGCACCCTGTCGCCCACCCTCTGCTTCTGACCGGTCCGGATCGGAACGTTGCGAGTGACGAGGGCGTACGACGCCCGGCCCGCGGAGGGCTTCGCGACGTCGATCAGCGACAGCAGGGTGACCGCGCGGGGATGGACCTCCGAGACGACGGCAGGCACCAGCGGGCTCTTCGCGTACAACTCCTCGATGCTGCCGACCTTCTTCGGCACCCAGAACGCCACCCACACGGACGTCAGGGCGGCGATCGCCACGACGACACCGAGGATGATCGACCAGGGGTGGGCGAGCAGGATCAGACCGGCAGCGGCGGCCGCGAACAGCAGCGCCACCACGATCGCCGACACCTGCAGGCGTCGCATGTCGGCGAACGTCTGGTTGACAGACTTCGCGTAGGGCCGGTCGACGGTGAACTCGAAATGTCGCACGGCCCCAGCTTAGAGGCCCCGGTCCGGTGGCAGGCGGTCACCCGATGGCGGGGCCCAGCAGATCGTCCGCGTCGGTGATCCGGTACGCGTACCCCTGCTCGGCGAGGAAGCGCTGCCGGTGGGCGGCGTACTCGGCGTCGAGCGTGTCGCGTGYCACCACCGAGTAGAAGTGGGCCTGGCCGCCGTCGTGCTTGGGTCGCAGCAGGCGGCCCAGACGCTGAGCCTCCTCCTGGCGAGAACCGAACGTACCCGAAACCTGAACGGCGACAGACGCTTCCGGAAGGTCGATCGAGAAGTTCGCGACCTTGCTGACGACCAGCGTCTGGATCTCGCCCGCCCGGAAACGGTCGAACAGCTCCTCGCGCTCCTTGTTCTTGGTCGACCCCTTGATGACCGGGGCGTTCAACGCCTCACCCAGTTCGTCGAGCTGGTCGAGGTACGCGCCGATGATCAACGTCGGTGCATCGGTGTGCCGTTCCAGGATCGACTTCACCACCGCGATCTTGGTGTGCGCGGTGGAACACAGCTTGTACCGCTCGTCGGGTTCGGCGACCGCGTACGACATCCGTTCGGCGTCCGTCAGCGTCACCCGCACCTCCACGCAGTCGGCGGGCGCGATCCACCCCTGCGCCTCGATGTCCTTCCACGGCGCGTCGTACCGCTTGGGTCCGATCAGCGAGAACACGTCGCCCTCACGGCCGTCCTCGCGCACCAGGGTGGCGGTGAGGCCGAGGCGTCGACGGGACTGCAGGTCGGCGGTCATGCGGAACACCGGGGCGGGCAGGAGGTGCACCTCGTCGTAGATCACGAGACCCCAGTCGCGGGAATCGAAGAGCTCCAGATGCTTGTATTCGCCCTTGGTGCGCCGGGTGATCACCTGGTACGTGGCGATCGTGACCGGACGGATCTCCTTGCGCTCGCCCGAGTACTCGCCGATCTCCTCCTCGGTGAGCGACGTGCGCGCGATCAGCTCACGCTTCCACTGCCGTCCCGCGACCGTGTTCGTCACCAGGATCAACGTGGTGGCCTTCGCCTTGGCCATCGCCGCCGCACCGACCATCGTCTTACCCGCACCACACGGCAGGACGACGACACCGGACCCGCCCGCCCAGAACGAGTCGGCGGCCATCTCCTGATAGTCGCGCAGGTGCCACGTGCCGTCCGCGGACCCGGGGGACGTGCCGTCGAAGTCCAGGTCGATGGCGTGCGCCTCACCGTCCACGTACCCGGCGAGGTCCTCCGCCGGCCAGCCGACCTTGAGCAGCAACTGCTTGAGACGACCGCGCTCGCTCGGGTGAACCACCACCGTGTCGTCGTCGACGCGCGCACCGAGCATCGGGGCGATCTTCTTGTGCCGGGTCACCTCGGTGAGGACCGCGCGGTCCAGGCTGACCAGCGTCAGACCGTGGGCCGGGTTCTTCACCAGCTGCAGGCGCCCGTACCGGGCCATCGTGTCGACGATGTCGACCAGCAGCGGCTGGGGCACCGCGTACCGGGAGAAGTTGACCAGTGCATCGACCACCTGCTCGGCGTCGTGTCCGGCGGCGCGCGCGTTCCACAGGGCCAGCGGGGTGATCCGGTAGGTGTGGACGTGTTCGGGCGCGCGCTCGAGTTCCGCGAACGGCGCGATCGCCTGACGGGCGTCGTTCGCGCGTTCGTGATCGACCTCCAACAGCAGGGTCTTGTCGGATTGGACGATCAACGGTCCGTCGGTCACGGAAGCCTCCTCGAAAATGCGGTGCCGGATGTAGCCAGCTTGTCCATTGTCCTGATCTGAGCGACACCGCGCCACGTCGCGGCCTTCGACGCGGCCCGATACCTGCACATCCGGGGCGGTCGGGGCCTAAATTGAGGGACAGCCGGATGGATCGACCCAGAGACGAGGCTCGCGATGACCCAGCCCCCCGACGACCCCAACCGTCCCGATCCGAACGTCCCCGGCGAACCGCCGAACAACCCGCAGCAACCGTACCCGCAGGGTGGGTCGCAGCAGCCCTACCAGCAGGGTCAGTACCCGCAGCAGCCGTACCCGCAGGGGCAGTACGCGCAGCAACCCGGCCAGTATCCGCCCGGCCAGTACGGGCAGCAACCCGGCCAGTACCCGCCCGGCCAGTACGGGCAGCCGCCGAAGAAATCGCGGAAGGGGCTGTTCATCACCCTCGGCGTCGTCGCCGTCGTGATCCTCGCCGCTATCGCCGCGTTCGCTGTGTTCGCCGTGAAGAGTGCCGACAAGAACGCTCTCGACGTCGGTGACTGCCTCTTCTTCGAGTCCGCGTCGACGACCGCGGCCGACACCTCACACGAGAAGCGGGACTGCTCCGACAGCGAGGCCACGTACGAGGTGGCGCAGAAGAACGACGGCGACGTCCAGTGCGCGGAGGACTACTTCTCGTACACCCTCGTGAGCGAGGACGAGGACGTGCAGACCACGCTCTGCCTCGTTCCGAACATGCTCGAGGACTCCTGCTACCTACTCGAGGACGACGGCCGGATCGTGCCGTCCGACTGCACCGACATGCAGACCGTCAAGGTCGTGAGACGCGCGGACGGCCAGAACGACGAAACCCTGTGCAACGAGTTCGACAACGCATTTCCCATCGCGTTCTCCGAACCCGAGCGCACGTACTGCATCGAGGTCAATCTGGGTGGCTAGCCCCCGTGAGTACTTATTAACCGCCCGTGGTTAACAAGTACTCACAGGGAGTTAAATTCACGGGAATCGAGTCCGTTGAACTGCACGTTCCCCTTCGTTAGCGTTCGAGATCAACCGAAATCACTGCGCGCGGGGAAGGTGGGAACGATGGCGCGAACCGAGCCCGACACCCGGCGTGGTGCCGGTCGTTCCGGCGCCAGCGCGGGCACGGTGCTGCGCACCGTCCTCGACCACGGGCCGATCGCGCGCAGCACGATCGCGCGAGTCACCGGACTCTCACCCGCGACGGTGACCACCGCCAGTGCGCAGCTCGTCGAACGCGGTCTGCTGCGGGAACTGCCGGAGATCTCGGGTCCCACCGGTCTGGGACGGCCACACGTCCCGGTGGACCTCGACGACACCCGCTTCGTCGTCTACGGCATCCACCTGGCGATGACCCACGTGACCACCGCGTTGCTCGACCTGCGCGGGCAGGTGCTGGCCCGATCCCGTGATCCGCACTTCGGGCTCGGACCGGCCGAGATCCTGCGGAACGCCGTGACGACCCTCGAGGGGCTGGCCGCCCGACACGGTGACGTGTCTGTCCCGATCGGCGTCGGATTCGCGGCCGGTGGCTGGATCGACTCGGAATCGGGTGTGGTGCGTGAGCATCCGATCCCGGGGTGGAACGGGTACCCGGTCCGGGCGGATCTCGAGCACCGCACGGGTCTGGACGTGCGGATGGATTCGCACGCGCGCGCCCTCATCGACGCGGAGGTGTTGTTCGGGGAGCCGAGGGCACGGGACAGTGTGGTGCAGCTCTTCGTCGGGAACGTGGTGGACGCCGCGTTCGCGACCGGAGGCGTGGTTCACCACGGCCCGCGCGCGGCGGCAGGCGCGGTGGCGCACGTGCCCGTCGAGAACAGTGTCGAGGAGTGCGCCTGCGGGCGTACCGGATGCGTGCAGGCCACCCTGTCGGATCGGGTGCTGGTGCGTAGGGCGATGCAACTCGGCATCATCGAGCGGCCGATTTTCGGCGACCTTCTCGACGCGGGTCGACGTCGGCAGCCGGCGGCTTTGGCACTGTTCGAGGAACGGGCGCACGGCGTGGGGGTGGTGGCGGCCCGGCTGCTCGATCTGTTCAATCCGGAGGTCCTGATCGTCTGCGACCAAGGCGTGAGCCAGATTCCGGGCAGTCTCGACACGGTTCGGCGAGCAGTCGGGGAGTCGTCGGCGACATGTGACGACCCGTCACGGTCGGTGCTGTCCACCAGTTTTCCCGGGCGGGCACTGCCGGTATCCGCCGGTTCCGTGATCCTCGCGGAGCTCTACCGGGCGCCTCTCACCAGCTTCGTGCGGCCGTTGGCCGGCATATCGTGACGTGTATCACAGGGCCGGAGTTAATTCGGTGGGAAGCAATGTTGACGTCTATTGCACTGGATCGCAAGGATATTGGTGTGAACACCACCATGGCGGACAGTGCGCGTACATCCTCGTGTCGCTCCGAGTCCTGTTGTCGCCGCACGCGACCGGGTCGCATCTGACGTCTCCCCGCTGACTTCGGCGGACGCTCGAAACACCTTTCCGTTCTTCCTCTTCGCTCCTCTGTGGCACCCGACGACCGCGTCCGGGGTGCCCGACCGGAGATCACATCCTTCGAAGGATCAATCATGTCCAGTTCACTCGTGTCTTCCACCGGGTATCGGCGCCTCACGCGCGCCGCCTTCGCCGGCGTCGTGGCGCTCGGGCTCGCGTCCTGCTCTTCCGGTTCCTCCGGCGGATTGTCTCTCGATGACGCTGTCCCCGATCAGGTTCCGGACGGAACCTCGCTCAGCGTGTCGATCAAGACCACCCGGCTGCAGCTCGAGGCGACCGGCCAGCTCGCGGACCTCCCGTTCACCGTGTCGGACTGGCCGGACGTCAGTGCCGGTCCCGACGTGATCCAGGCCTTCCGGGGCAACGCGGTCGATCTGGCCACCAACGCCGCGATCCCGCCGATCCAGGCGCACGCCACCGGGCTCGACGCGAAGATCGTCGCGGTCCGGGAGAAGGAACAGCCGCAGTACCGGCTGGCCACCGCTCCCGGCTCGGACATCACGGAACTGCCGGACCTGCGGGGCAAGAAGATTGCGTTCTCACCCGGGCAGGCGCAGGGTGTGGTGATCCTGCGAACGCTGAAGGCGCAGGGTCTGACCACGAAGGACGTCCAGCTCGTCGAACTCCCCAGCCCGCAGTTCCTCACCGCGCTGCAGTCGAAGCAGGTGGACGTCGCGCCGCTGTCGGAGCCGACGGTGACGAAGTACCTGAACCAGTACGGGCCGGACGGAGCCAAGGCGCTGGCCACCGACGCCGTGGACGCGCTCACCGTGCTCTGGGCACCGGTGGAAGTTCTCCAGGACCCGGCCAAGGCCGCGGCGATCAAAGCGTTCATTCCGTTCTGGGCCCGCGGGGAGATCTGGGCGTGGGAGAACCAGGACGCCTGGATCCAGAAGTACTACGTGGAGAGCGAACAGGTATCGGCCGAGGACGGCAAGCGCATCGTCGCCTCCGTCGGGCAGCGCCCGGTCTACCCCGCCAACTGGGACGCCGCAGTCGAGTGGACGCAGGACACCGTCCAATTGCTCTCCGATGCAGGCTACTTCAGTGAGTTC
Source organism: Rhodococcus sp. P3_B8 (assembly GCF_056402775.1). Taxonomy (NCBI): domain Bacteria; kingdom Bacillati; phylum Actinomycetota; class Actinomycetes; order Mycobacteriales; family Nocardiaceae; genus Rhodococcus; species Rhodococcus sp. P3_B8. The sequence goes on along the minus strand of NZ_JBFUGT010000086.1, from coordinate 10,715 downwards.
GATGCCAACGAGTTGTTCGACCGGCGATTCGAGACGATCGCCGCCGACGCTGTTCCGGCCGAGTACCGGGGCGGTGTGCAGCGATGACCAGCACTCTCTCCGCGCCGGCACCGGCACGCAGTGTCGCCCCCGAGGCCCCGAGGCTCGGCGTCGCCGATCGGCAGATCCGCCGACTCGGGCTGCGTAAGGCGTTTCCGTTCTCCCGGCTGGCCGGTGTCCTGCTCCTCCTCGCGGTGTGGGCAGTGGGAAGTCTGACCGGCGTCATCGACGCGCGAAAGCTGTCCGCGCCGTGGACCGTGGTCACCACGGCCGTCGACCTGATCTCCACCGGCGTCCTGCAGGAACACGTCCTCGCGTCGTTGAGCCGCGCCGCCATCGGTTTCGCATTCGGCGTGGTGATCGGGACGGCCCTGGCCGTCGTCGCCGGTCTGACACGTTCCGGTGACGCCCTGATCGACGGGCCGATCCAGCTCAAACGCGCCATCCCGACGCTCGGCCTCATCCCACTGCTGATCCTCTGGCTCGGCATCGGCGAGACGTTCAAGATCGTGATCATCGCGCTCGGTGTCGTCGTCCACATGTACATCCAGACACACAACTCGTTGACGTCGATCGACAACCGGTACGTCGAACTCGCCGAGGTCCTCGGGTTGTCCCGGGCCACGTTCATCCGCAAGGTCGTACTGCCGGGTGCGATGCCGGGATTCTTTCTGGGACTGCGCCTCTCGGTGACCGGCGCCTGGCTCACCCTCATCGTCGTCGAGGGAATCAACGCGGTGACCGGTTTGGGAAAGATGATGTACAACGCACAGAACTACGGACAGTCCGACGTGATTCTCGTGGGGCTCGCGGTCTACGGCATCTTCGGTCTCCTGTCCGACTCCGTCCTCCGCTACATCGAAAGGCGGTCGCTGTCATGGCGCAAGACGCTCGCCGCCTAGAACCCGCCGCCGTGCAGGTGCGATCCCTCGTCCGCGGATTCGGCGACAAGACCGTACTCGACCGCCTGGACCTCGACATTCCCGACGGGCAGTTCGTGGCCCTGCTCGGAAAGAGCGGGTCCGGCAAGAGCACGCTGCTCCGCGCGCTCGCCGGCCTCGACTACGACGTCGAGGGCCGCGGCGGAACCCTCACGGTGCCCGAGGAGGTGTCGGTGGCATTCCAGGACTCACGACTGCTGCCGTGGCTGAGGGTGCTGGACAACGTGACGCTCGGACTGGGCCGCAGCGGCACGAGCAAGGGAACGTCGGCGCTCGCGGAAGTCGGGCTCGCGGGCCGGGAGAAGGCGTGGCCCAGCGAACTGTCCGGCGGTGAACAGCAGCGGGTGGCGCTGGCCCGAGCGCTGGTCCGCGAGCCCCAACTGTTCCTGGCCGACGAGCCCTTCGGTGCTCTCGACGCGCTGACCCGGATCAAGATGCACGCCCTCCTGCAGGAGTTGATCCGCCGCCACCGCCCGACCGTCCTGCTCGTCACACACGACGTCGACGAAGCGATCGCGCTCGCCGACCGGGTGCTCGTTCTCGACCGCGGGCAGATCGTCGTCGACGAGAGCATCGACATCCCGAAGCCGAGAGCGCTCGGCGACAGCAAGTTCCACGAGTTTCGCAACACGCTGCTCGGCGCCCTCGGCGTCGAGGTAGCGGCACAGTAAGGGAGTTACACCATGAGTTCGTCACCCCAGCGCCGGCTGCATCTCAACGCATTCCTGATGGCGATCGGACACCACGAGGCCGCCTGGCGCCTGCCCGAGAGCGATCCGAACGCCAATCTCGATATCAAGCACTACATTTCGTTGGCGCAGACCGCCGAACGCGGAAAGTTCGACTCGGTGTTCCTCGCCGACAGCCCGGTGCTGTTCAGCAATCCGGAACGCAGGCCGAGCGGCAAGCTGGAGCCGACGATCATCCTCACGGCGATCTCCGCGGCCACCGAGAAGATCGGCCTGATCGCGACCGCGTCGACCAGCTACAACGAGCCGTACAACCTGGCGCGGCGGTTCGCGTCCCTCGACTTCGTCAGCGGTGGACGCGCCGGCTGGAACATCGTCACCACGGCCGGCGCCGATGCGGCGCAGAACTTCGGTCTCGACGACACTCCCGCGCACCGGAGCCGGTACGAGCGGGCCGCGGAGTTCGTGGAGGTGTCCACCAAGCTGTGGGACAGCTGGGAGGACGACGCCATCGTCGCGGACAAGGAGGTCGCGATCCATGCCGACTCCGCCAAGGTGCACGTCATCGAACACGAGGGCCGGTTCTTCACGGTGCGGGGACCCCTCAACGTGCCGCGGTCGCCGCAGGGATATCCCCTGCTCGTGCAGGCCGGGTCGTCCGAGGACGGAAAGGATTTCGCCGCCCGGTACTCGGAGGCCATCTTCACCGCCCAGCCCACTCTCGACGAGGGGAAGGCGTTCTACGCGGACGTCAAGGACCGTGTCGCGAAAGTGGGCCGGGACCCCGAGCAGGTACTGATCCTGCCCGGCATCGTGCCGGTCATCGCTGACACTGAAGAGGAGGCCCGCGAGCTCGAGGCCGAACTGGAGAGGTTGATCTCGCCGGAATACGCCCGCAAGCAGCTGGCGCAGCGGTTCAATCTCGAACCGGAGCAGCTCCCGCTCGACGAGGAACTTCCCGAGGACTTACCGTCCGAGGACGAGATCGAGGGTGCAAAGAGCCGGTACACGCTGATCGTGGACCTCGCCCGCCGCGAGAAGCTCACCGTCCGGCAGCTGATCGGGCGACTCGGTGGTGGTCGCGGTCACCGCACGTTCGCGGGCACCCCGCTTCAGGTGGCCGACACGATCGAGTACTGGTTCCGGAACGGCGCCGCAGACGGTTTCAACATCATGCCCGCGGTCCTTCCGTCCGGGTTGGAGAAGTTCGTCGACTCCGTGGTCCCGATTCTGCAGGAACGCGGACTCTTCCGCACCGACTACACCGAGACCACACTGCGCGGGCACTACGGTTTGCCGCGACCCGCCAATCAGTTTGCGGTCGAGAAGGATTCCACGCTGGTGTCTGCGCAGTGACGACGGGAGACTCGGAGGGGAACGCCGGCTGGCTGCGGTACCTGTTCGGATACTGTCTGCGCCAACGCCGCAATCTCGTTCTCGCGTACGGGGCGGCGGCCGTGGCGGCCGCCGCCACCGCCACCATTCCGCTGGCCGTCCGGCACGTGATCGACAATGCCGCAGTCGACACGAATCACGCACTGGCGCCGTGGATCGCGGTGCTCATCGCCCTCGCATCGCTCCGTTTCGCCGCCGCGTACACGCGACGGTACCGCTCCGGGCAGCTGTCCCTCGGAGTGCAGTACGACCTGCGGGGCGACGCCTTCCGGTCCCTACTGCGGCTGGACGGCGTCAAGCAGGACGGTCTGCAGACCGGGCAGGTGGTCAGCCGGTCGATCTCGGACATCACGCTGATCCAGATGCTCCTGCAGTTACTGCCGCACATGGCAGGGAACCTGCTGATGTTCGCGATCTCCCTGGCCGTGATGGCCGTGCTGTCGCCGATCCTCACCCTGGTCGCCCTGGCCGTCCTGCCTGCGTTGTGGTTCATCTCGATGCGCAGCCGCGTCGACCTGTTCCCCGCCAATTGGCATGCCCAGGAACAGGCGGCGATCGTGGCCGGGGAAGTCGAAGCCGCCGTCACGGGGGTGCGCGTCGTCAAGGGATTCGGCCAGGAAAGCCGCGAACTCGAAGACCTCGAGAAGCGGGCAGGGGACCTCTTCCGTTCCCGGCTGCGCGTCGCACGGCTGACCAGCCGGTACAACCCTGCACTGCAGGCGGTCCCGATGCTGGGGCAGGCACTCGTCCTGGCACTCGGAGGATGGCTGGCGCTGCACGGCACGCTGTCGCTCGGCACGTTCGTCGCCTTCACCACGTACCTGGCGTCGTTCGCCTCGCCCGTGCGTCAGCTCGCCACGCTGCTGACCGTGAGCCAACAGGGCCGGGCCAGCGTCGAGCGCGTCCGCGAGGTGATCGACAACGCCCCCGCCGTCACGACCCCACCCGGCGCCGTGGACTTGCCGCGCGGTCCCCTCGAGGTGGTGTTCGACGAGGTGGCCTTCGGATACGACCCGTCGAATCGCCTCCTCGACGGACTGTCCCTGCGGATCGCACCCGGCGAGACGGTGGCGGTGGTCGGCGCGGCCGGATCAGGGAAATCGACTCTGGCCATGCTTGTTCCGCGGTTGTACGACGTCGACGCGGGTGCGGTCACCGTCGGGGGGATCGACACCCGCCGGCTGTCGCTCGACTCGCTGCGCTCCGCGCTCGGCGTCGTCTTCGAAGACAGCTACCTGATGTCCGAGACGATCCGCGCCAACGTGTCCTACGGCCGGCCGGATGCCGACGAGGCACTGGTGCGTGAGGCGCTCCGCGTGGTGCAGGCGGAGGAATTCGTCGACGCACTGCCGGACGGCCTCGACACCGTCGTGGGGGAGCAGGGGGTGACGTTGTCGGGTGGGCAGCGGCAGCGGATCGCGCTCGCCCGCGCATTGGTGACCGATCCGCGGATTCTGGTGCTCGACGACGCGACATCGGCGGTCGACGCCCGTGTCGAGGCGGCCATTCACCACGAACTGAGCGTCGCGACCAGCGAACGGACCACGCTGATCATTGCGCATCGCCGGTCGACGCTCGCGTTGGCCGACCGCATCGCGGTCCTGGCGCACGGGCGCATCGTCGATGTGGGCACGAGCGCCGAACTCGACGAGCGGTGCCCCCTGTTCCGTGCGCTGCTGTCGAGCGCGGACGACGTGACCGCTCCGGACACGTCGAACGAGCCACCGGACGTCGACGGTGTCACCGCCGAACTGTGGCGCCGGGAGGACGGCGACGAGGCTTCCGGGGTGTTCGATGCCAGAGCCGCAGCGGCTTTCGCGACCGCAGCCGCGGGTGCCAGTGGGCCGTCGCGCGGAGGCGCGTCGGGCGGCATCCTCTCGTCGGCGCCGCCCAGCCCCGAAGTAATGGCTCGGCTCGACGACCTGCCGCCACTCACGGGAGACCCCGACGTCGCCGCGGACGAGGCCCGGGCCGCCGACCCGGCGTTCGGACTCCGCTCACTGCTGCGTCCGCTCCTCCTGCCGCTGGTCGCAGGCTTGGCGCTCGTCGGGCTGGACGCCGTCGCTCAGATCGCGGTGCCGGTGCTCGTCCGTACCGGGGTGGACCGGGGAGTGCTGCAAGGCGCCCGCGACCTGCTGCTCCTCGCGGCGGCCGCGACCATTCTGGTGGTGCTGCTGGACTGGGCCGTCAACATCGCCCAGGCGCGGGTGACCGGGCGGACGGGCGAACGGCTGCTGTACACGTTGCGGGTCAAGACGTTCGCGCAGCTGCAGCGGCTCGGGTTGCAGTACTACGAGCGAGAACTGGCCGGCCGGATCATGACACGCATGACCACCGATGTCGACAGCCTGTCCAACTTCCTGCAGACAGGTCTGGCGACGGCGGTGGTGAGCGGGTTGACGATTTCCGGTGTGCTGGTGGCACTCCTGGTGATCGACGCGGAACTGGCCCTCGTGCTGGTCCTCGTGGTGCCCGTCCTCGTCGCGGCCACGGTGGTGTTCCGCCGAAAGTCCGTGCCCGCCTACGCGGAGGCGCGTGATCGCGTCGGGATAGTCAACGCCTACCTGCAGGAGAACGTGACGAATATCCGCGTCACCCAGGCATTTCGGCGCGAGGATTACAACGCGGCCCAGTTCGCCCGGCGGGCCTGGGACTTCCGGGAGTCGCGGCTACGGGCCCAGCGGTACATGGCCCTGTACTTTCCGTTCGTCGAGTTCCTGTCGGTGGTCGCGACCGGGCTGGTGCTCGCGGCAGGGACGGCACGGATCCACGGCGGAACCCTCACCGTCGGCACCCTGATCGCCTTCGTGCTTTACGTCGAACTGTTCTTCGCCCCCGTACAACAGCTTTCGCAGGTGTTCGACGGCTACCAGCAGGCGATGATCGGACTCGGTCGACTGCGGGGGCTGATGAGGACACCGACCACCACGCCCCAGGCGGGCGATCCGATCGTCCTCGACCGCCTCCAGGGCGGCATCGTGTTCGACGACGTCCACTTCGCGTACGAATCCGGCAAGGGAGAGGCGCTGCGAGGGGTGGCGCTTCGCATCGAACCGGGCGAAACGGTTGCCCTCGTCGGTCAAACCGGCGCGGGCAAGTCGACGGTGCTCAAGCTGCTCGCCCGGTTCTACGACCCCACGCAGGGTGCGGTGCGCGTCGACGGTATCGACACCCGGTCACTCGACCTCGCGTCGTTCCGGCAGCGACTCGGAGTCGTACCGCAGGAGCCGCACCTGTTCGGCGCCACCGTCCGCGACGCCGTCGCCTACGGGCGCCCGGACGCGACCGACGCGGAGGTCGAGGCCGCCAGCCGAGCCGTCGGGGCCCACGAGATGGTGTCCGGCCTCGCCCTCGGATACCTGCAGCCGATCGGGGAGCACGGGCGCAACCTGTCGGCCGGACAACGCCAGTTGCTGGCACTCGCCCGCGCCGAACTGGTGGACCCCGACATCCTGCTGCTGGACGAGGCCACGGCGTCACTGGACCTGGCCACCGAGGACCGCGTCCGGCTCGCAACCGAGAACCTGTCCCGGCGGCGCACCACCGTCGTCGTGGCGCACCGGTTGAGCACTGCGGCGCGAGCCGACCGGGTGGTGGTCCTCGACGGCGGACGGGTCGCGGAAGTCGGAACGCACGACGAGCTGCTCGACCGGGGCGGTGTCTACCGGGAACTCTGGGACGCCTATGCGGCTTCGCCGCCCGTGAGTACTTATTAACCGCGGGTGGTTAATAAGTACTCACGGGGCCGGAGGCCACGGTCAGGCGCCGATCGACGCCTTCATCATCGGCAGCATGGCCCACAGCTGGTCCTGCCAGTAGCCCCAGCTGTGGGTTCCCGTCGCCGGAAAGTCGTAGTGCGCGCCGATGCCGAGGGTGTCGAGCCGCACCTGGAAGGCACGGTTCTGGGCCAGCGCGATGGCCTCGAGACCCATGCCGGTTCCGACGTTGAAGACGTCGATGGCGGATTGCGGCTGATCGTGCGGGCCGGGGAGGCCGGCGCCCGCCGAGATCCACATCGGCAGCCCGCGCATGAGGGGCGCCGCGACGAACGGGTCGTTGCGCAGCCACGCCGGATCCCACGGCGGTCCCCACATGCAGTCGGCGTTGTAACCGCCGGAGTCGAGCATCGCGATACGGATCGCCTCACGCATGCCCGGGGCCGACAGGTTCAGGTACCCGGACATCGACCCGGCGAACGTGAACTGGTCGCGGTGGTATGCGGCGAGGATCAACGCCGCGTTGCCGCCCATCGACAGTCCGGCGATGGCGTTGCTGGTGCGGCTGATGCCGTAGTTGTTCGCCAGGAAGTCGGGCAGGTTCTGGGTGAGGAACGACTCCCACTTGTACGTGTACGGCTGACCGTTGGTGTTGCTGGGCGCGTACCAGTCCGTGTAGAAGCTGGACTGTCCGCCGACCGGTTCGACGACGGTGATCCCGTGGTCGGACAGCCACGCGGCGTTGGTCTCGTGCTCCCACCCGCTGACGTCGTTGGTCGCGCGGAGGCCGTCGAGGAGGTAGAGGGCTTTGTTGCTGCCGTTGTTCGCGAGCCACATCCGCACCTTGATCTGCCCGACCCCGCCGGGTGCGTCGACCCAGTGCTCACGCAGACGGCTGTACGGGTCCGCGGAGGCCGTTCCGCCGCCGACGAGGACGAACGCCAGCGGCAGGATCACCACGGCAACCATCAGCCGGACGACGCCTCGTAACCAACTTTGTGACGGCTTCGTTGCTGTGACAATCACGGTTCTGCCTCCTGGTAGTCGTCCCCGGCCAGGTACATACCAGCATCACGGTATTGCGCGTCCCGGAATTCCTCGGCGTTTGCGCAGAATCGTTATCTGACCCGTGAGTACTTGTTAACCGCCCGTGGTTAACAAGTACTCACGGGTCAGTCGACGCGGGCGACGGACGTGATGCGGTGAAGGGTGAACCGCCGGACCGCGCCGCTCGCCGGGTCGAACGCGTCGAGCTGGCCGCCGCCGACGCTCACAGGATCGACGATGCGGTGCGTCGCCACACCCTGAGCGTCGACGTAACCGATGGTCACGCTGGTGCGTTCCCGCGCCGCCGCGTTGAGCAGGGCGATGGTCGCGGCGCTACTGGCCCGCGACCCGTCGGAGCGGATGCTGCCGGATCCCCGGGCCGACGCGGCCAGGTCGCCCGCGCGGAGAGTCCGGACGACCGCGTCGAGTTGGGCGTCCGTGGCGACGGCCGGGGTGCGGCCGGCGGGAGCCTTGCGCCGGGTCACGACCCGGGCGCCGCGGGGGCGCAGGTCGACCAGGGCGCCGGACGAGTCCTCGCCTGCGGGCGCGAAACCGGCCGCCCGCAGTTCGCCCAGTACTTCCCGGAGCGGTGCCTGCGACACCGCCACCGTCGGCGCCAACGCGCGCAGGGCCAAAGTTGCGGCCACCGGCGACGCCAGGACCTCCGCGAGCAGGGTGGGGTCCTCGCAGCGGACGAAGGACGCCGCGACCCCGGCCCGGAGCCGCCCGTGCCGCCTCGCGACGTCGTCGATCAGATACGACAGCGACTGCGGGACGGGTGTGCGCGACCGGGTCGCGAAGAGGCTGTGCAGTTCGGCGGCCGTCATCCCGACGTCGAGGGCACGCCGGACGCTGTCTTCGCTGATCCGGTACATCGACGCCGCACCGGCGGACTCGATGTCCGCGACCAGGGTGATCTGCTCGAGCAGGTCCGGAGTCAGCGGTCCGGGGGCGACGACGGTGAGGTCGGCCTGGACGAGGACGTGGTCGACGGGTTCGGGCAGCGACGCGTGCATCTCGGCCTCGGCGTCACCGCCGTGGAGCAGTGCGCGTCCGGGGGAGCTGAGCGCTCCGCGGGCGACGAGTCCGAGCGTCGCGGCCTCGTCGAGGGTGCGTTCGACCGCGTGGACCCGCAACCGGGCACCCCAGCGGGGGCGGCGCCACGCCAGCAGCCGGCTGACCTCCGCCGGATCCGCGGAGTGGCCGCTGCCCAACTCCGCCAGCAGTCCGAGTATCGCCTGCCGGTCGCGCGGCGCGGACGGCGCGCGCACCTCCTCGGACAGCGCGGCGACCGGTTTGTCGTTGGCGTCGCGCATGCCGATGAACCACGCCATGCGCGGCAGTTCCAGCCATGCGGCGGCCAGAGCGTGCCACCGCCGGGCGACCGGCGCGGTGAGCCAGTTGTCGACCGCGGTGGTCGGGGCCCAGTAGTTCTCCCCGCTGTCGGACGTCGGCGCCGGATCCGGGGTGCCGCTCGCGATCAGTCCCGCGGCGGAGAGTAGTTCGACGAGTAGGCTCAGCCGGTTCTCGTCGATGCCGGACGTCTTGGCGATGCGGCGCAGTTCGCGGACACCGAGCCCACCTGCCCGCAGGGCGGGCGCCGGGATCTCGCCGAGAGCCTTGACGATGTCCTCGCAGTGGCGAACCAGTTCGAGCGCCTCGCCTGCCGCGGCGGCGTTGATGTCGGCCGGCTTGTGCTTGCGGCCCGTCACGGTGGGAGCGGCCAGCGACGTGGGGTCGAAGACGGCCTCCCCGCGCAGGACCTGCCGCACCTGATAGGGCAGTTCGACGGTTTCGTCGTCGATCCACCGCAGCAGCCCGGCGGCGAGGAGTCGCTGCACGGGACGGTCGGGGGGTGTTCCGGGGGCTGCGTCCCGGGTGCGTCCGATCGAACTCGACTTCGACAGGGTCTCCAGGATGTCCCGCTCGACGCTCTGCAGTCCGGCCAGCGCGGCGGTGATCCCGGGTTCGTCCAGCGTCTCGACGGGTTCGGCGCTGCGTCCGACCCGCCACGGGATGGTGGCCACGACAGCGGGAACGATGCGCAGCGACGTCTTGTCCCCCCAGACGATCCCCACGGACCGCAGGCCGTCCAGCGTGGCGTCGACGGTCTTCTTCGTCGCCCGCGACCCCACCGCGTCCTGCAGGGTGGCCCGCGGCACGGCGACCTCGTCGGCCCGTTCGAGCGCCAGCAGTTCGAGGATGCCGAAGTCCAGCGACGTCAGGTTGTCGGCCGCGCGGGCCACCGATGCCCGCTGTTCGGCGCGGCCGGCGAGGACGACGATCGTGGCAGGCGGTGGAACCGCCAGGTCGGGGCGCTTGCGGAGCAGATCCGTCAGTACGGCGTCGCTGCGCGCGGCCAGCCAGTCCGCGAGGGTCGCGGCGCGGCGCGGGGAGGCAGCGGTGCCGTTGGTGCTCGCGGTGGCGTCGTCGGTGTCGGTCATCGACTATCAGATTAGAGACCTGGGCTGTACGTCGCCGAATGCTCCTGTCAAAATGGCACCGTGGCTAACAATTCGAAGAAGCAGTACGTGGATCCAGGGTGGCCCGAAACCGCCGATGGAGATAGCGCCGTGACCGAACTGTCGTCGAGCCGTGCGGGCGGATTGTCCCCGTTCGGCGAGGACACCGAGTTCCCGCTGCCGGCGGACTCGCTGCCGTACGCGCATCCGCACACCGTGATCAACCGCTGACCCGACGACACAAGAGGGGCCCTGCACCGGATCGGTGCAGGGCCCCTCTTCTGTGAATCGCGGGGGATTACTGCGGGAGCAGTCCCTTGTTCGCGTCGATGAGCTGCAGGATCTGGGGATCGATCGCGATGCCCTGAGCCTTGACGGCCTCGATCGCGTTGTCGACGACACCGGCGTACTGCGAGGTGCCGTTGG
>NZ_JBFUGT010000085.1:0-25648 GCF_056402775.1 Rhodococcus sp. P3_B8 | reverse complement strand
GGTCAACTCCGTCCATCCCGGCGCGGTATCCACACCCATGATCAGCAACACCCCCTCAGACGACACCGCCGACAACCCCCTGGTCGCGACCATGCCCATCCCCCGCTACGGCCAACCCGGCGAAGTCACCAACCTCGTGCTCTTCCTCGCCAGCGACGAATCAAGCTACTGCACCGGAGGCGAGTACATCATCGACGGAGGCATGACCGCCGGCGCAGGATTCTGACCCCACCCTTCCGTCCGGAAAGGCATACCACAACACCAGGCGTGCGGGCAGCATCCACCAACGCTGCGCTCCGAACAGGGTCGGCCAGAGACCTTCTCGGCCTAAGCCTTCCGACCCAGCAGTCGCCGAACACCGACGGAAAACGGCGCGACACCGACCGGGAGATCCAAAATGCGGCTCTTCATCAACGCACACCATCCGGCCCCACTACGTAGATCGCCTGGACCGGCGATCCCGCCGGTCTCGACGCCATCATCGATCGAGGGGCGAGTTGCCGAATTCGCCGTGTGGGACGGCTCTCGACCTTTGCCCGGTGGCGACGAGGCGATCTGTGGGTTGACCTGCACCACCTCGAGGCAAAGCTATCGACGACGCCGGATGCTCCGGACGACTGGGAAGCGAACTTCGTCGACATGATCGAACAAGCGGAATCAGACGGGCATCTCGACATCGAAAAGATGCTCCTGCGTGTCCGGTACCGACTTCACGACGTTCCGAAACTCGCACCCCGAAAAGACGTAAACCCCGAACTACAATAAGCGACAACATTATTCTAAGTTCACCAATCTCCAGTACCGCACAAACACTGAAATTATCCACACAGCAATGTGATACGAAAGTAATTACATACCAACATTATTCAAGACGGGTTGAAAATCGGGCAAAACCGGTACCCTGCCCGCACCACGCCGCCGGCCCTCCCCCGACACGTCGCCGGCGCCCCAACATCACAAACCAAGGACATGTCATCACACCAGTTCACAGCACCATCACGCCCAAGGCAGCCGAGGTCGCGTCGATCCCACCCATAACCACCTGCACACCGCCCAGAATGGGCAGCAGAGATTCAGCAGCGGATCGCGTCGCTCGCGGCGACACCCAGGGAGGGGGCGCGTCATGGTGTTCGAAAGATTCTCCGATCAAGCCCGCCAGGTGGTCGTCCTCGCCGCCGGCGCCGCCCGCACCCACCACCAGAACTCCGTCGGCACCGAACACCTACTGGTCGGGATCTTCGACGCCGGCGGCCCCGGAGCGGCAGCGCTGACCTCATGGGGCGTCACCGCGCCGGCACTCGAGAGCAAGCTCGCGGATGCCAGCGCACCGGCGGGATCAGCCCCGGCCGCGGGGCACATCCCATTCACCCCGAAGACGAAGAAGGTCCTCGAAGCCAGCCTGCGCCAGACGGCCCTGCTCGGGCATGAGGAGATCGACACCGACCATCTCCTCCTGGCCCTGCTCGACGACCCCGCCTCCACCGGCGCTCAAATCCTCACCGACCTTGCATCCCTGCCCATCAGCGAGATGCGTGAGCACCTCAGACGCGAACTGGCCCCACAGGCCCACCCCCGGCCCCGCCCACCGCATCCCCATCCGGCTCAGCGACGACGAATACACCCGGGCCCACGCCGCCGCCCGCACCGCCGGCCAGAACCTCGAAACCTCCGGTCCACGACCGCATCACCGACGCCCTCGAACAACCCGACTAGCAGGGTTCAATCGGGGGGTGAAGAACAACTCCATCCCGAATCATGAACCACGCCAACAACGCTGAGTGAATGACATTGAGGAGTCCGAGGGGTGCACGAGCTGCAGGCCGCGAAAACAGTGCCGATCGGTCGGTTTTACTGCACTATTCGTAGAGAACTACCTTCATCACCCGACGAACAGGATCGACCATGCACATGATTGTCCGCACCACACTCCTTGCCGCAACGGCCATCCCGCTGGCCGTCGCAACGCCCGCGCAGGCGTCAGCGGCAGAGGCCACCGACGTCACCTTCTCCTTCACCGTCAGCGGCTCGACCGTGACCAATACGATCACCAACACCAGCGGCACCCCCCTGACGTGCGGAACCGCCCTCTCACCAGCCCCCGACGGGGTGCTGCCACCCGTCCGGGACGTCCTCAGCGCCGGTCAAACTCTCTACGAGACCGGCGAGGTACAGCCGGGGACGACGACCCAGTCGGTACTCGATATTCCCGACGGCTCCTACGTCGCACTGGCCTCATGCTCGCGCGCCGACACCGACCCCGCCATGTGGATCTCCGACTACCCCGGCATCGAGGACTACCTGGAGCAATGGCCGGGCACCGAATTCACCGTCCAACAAACCTCCACCGTCGTCACCGTGCCCAGCGTCGAGCCCGCACCACCCGCCGCCGCTATCGTTCCCGATCTCAGTGAACTGGGCACACTCTTCGGCAGCTAAGCACAACACAACACACATCCAGCTGCACCTGCCTCCGGAATCAAGCCTTTACACCCCAAAGCGTCCCCTGCCCACCTCGTGCCGAGGCCAGGGGATGGGCAGGGGAAAGGCACATCGTGGGCAGTGGCCGACGGGCGAGGATGTTTCCCATGCCGATACCGGAGTGGAACCAGGACAGTCTGGTGTGGCGCTTCGTCATGACCGACGACAGTCCGGACTTCTACGAGACCCCGGGCTTCGAGCCGCCCGCTGCGTGGCTACTCGCGATCGGAGCCGTTGTCCGGGATCTGCGGTGCCTGCGCTACGGACGCGACGTGCGGGTCGATCGTCTGGTGTGGGAACTCGCGATCAGCGACCAGTACGCCGTCACCCTCGGCTGGCGCGGGCCGGGGGTCGGTGGGTTCAACCTCTGCCACGGCGTAGCGATGAATGCCCCCTACCCGCAGACCGCGGTCTGGGTCGCCGAGACCGCGCAAGGCGAGTTGACCGGGTACGAGTTCATCCACTGGCCCTCGCGAGGACGGCACATCCTCCACCCCCGCCTACGTCAGGAAGGGCCGGTGTGGGTCGACCCGCACACCGACACCGCGGTCGCCATGATCGGTGAACTGTGCGAGCAGCGCACCGCCTGGGACGCCCTTGACCGGCGCCAGGAAGGATGACAATCAGGTCAGGGAACTCCCGGGGGATTCGTCTCGATGGGTGCCGCAGACGGCGCGTCCAGCGCACCGGCCTTACCGTGGGCCACGTGAGCGCAATCCGTATCGCCATCGACGTGACCGAACTCGACGCCGACGGAGTTGTCGCGCTCCTGACGCATGCGGTGGGAACGGAAGATCGGGACCGCCTCGACGTGGCTCTCCTGCCCTATCGGACCGGATCCGCGGCCCTCGCGGTCGCCCGATCCTCCCGGCGGCCGGTCGGTGTGATCGGATACAGCGCCGCACCCGATCGGACGACGCTGCTGCACCTCGCCACCGACCCCGCCTGCCGACAACACGGCATCGGCACCGCCCTCATCCACTGGGTGCACGCACGCCACCCTGACATCCCACTCACCGCGGAAACCGACGCCGACGCCGTGCGCTTCTACGAGAACACCGGGTTTACCAGCACCTCGCTCGGAGAGAAGTACCCCGGCGTCGAGAGGTTCCTCGTCCGCCGACCCCCATCCAGCTCGCTGCAGCGGTGACCGCCGCGGCCGGCACGGCGTTGATGCCGGTCGATAGCGATGCCGGTCCTGCGCTTCTTCGGTCACCAGGGACAGGTTGTCGGAGGGCACGGTTCTAAGGTGGGTGCTCGTGCATGCTTTCGTCGATGAGAACACCGTCCGCGGCATCATGGTGGTCGCCGCCATCGCCGATCCGCGGTCTCTGACGCATGCCCGGAAGATGCTCACCGAACTGCGCCTGAAAGGCCAGGAGCGTCTGCATTTCAAATCCGAACGCGATTCCCGTCGGCGGGAAATCTGTTCCGCGCTGGTGAAACTGGATGTACGCGTGCATGTCTACAACGCCGCGACCCTCGCCCCGAAACAGGGGCGACCACGCTGTCTGGAGATGCTGGTCGCGGACCTGGCCGAACTGCAGGCGTCCCGTCTGGTCCTCGAGCAAGACGATTCGACGATGAAGGCGGACCGCCGGGTGTTGTACGAAGCCGTCGGCAAACACGGCATCCGCGAGCACCTGACGTATCACCACCTGCGGGCGAAGCAGGAACCGATGTTGTGGATCCCCGACGCAGTTGCCTGGTGTCTGGCCAAGGGCGGAGAATGGCCCGCCCGGGTGCGGCCACTGGTGACCAAGACCGTGGACGTCCGGTAGAAACGCGAAACCCGGCTCGCCTACCGTCCGGAAGGCTGCCGGGTCCACTTCACCAGGACTAGTGCCCTGGGCACCACCATCATGGCAAGAAATCGTGCCGCATTCAAGGCGAGCCTCGTCACCGAGCATCGCGACAGTATGCCGGAAAAGGGCACGGTCAGACCCGCGGCACCCGCAACTCGGTGCGCTCGGCCAACAGTTCCATCCCAATCATGAACCACGCCACCGACGCCGCCATCGGCAGGTACGCGCACACCAAAGGCAGAGCGAACCGTCGGGCGGGCCGCCACGGAACCGTCATCACACCGCACGCCACCACCACCACCGCTGGTCCCGCCCAGCTCACCCAATACGAGGCCGGCGGCGGATCAGGCCCGAACGAGGTGAACGAGCCGTGCGGATACACCCGCGGCTGAGGAACATCGAAGTAGTGGTGCCACAAGATCACCGCCGGCAGATAGCAGAAGAACCCCAGCAGCAGGCCCGCGATGATGCCCAGCGAAATCCGCAGCCCTTTTCCCGACCCCGCGGGCGGCGGTCTCAGCTCATCGGCGCCACGGGGACGTCAGGTCAAATCCTCGGTGGGAGCGGATGCGGCGTTGTCCTTGATCGACGCGATCCCGGTCTGAGCTGCTGCCTTCGAGGTGTACCCCTGGCTCGCCGCGATGATCTCCCCATTAGCCGCCTTCAGATGGAACCGGAACTTGCCGGCCGCGTCCTTGAACAGCTCGAACTTCGCAGTCATCGCCCCTCCTCCACACGGTGTCCACGACGGTCGCGAACCCCGTGGATTCACGGTAAGCCGACCACACACCCACCGACGGCCGAACGCACCCTTTCCGGCGGCACCGTCCGAACCGAAGTCCGGGACCTGTCATCTTCCCAGTTCAGAGCGCTCCTCGAGGGCGCGACTCTTGCCGTCCATCCACACGATCACACCGAACACCCGCAGGGCCGAGATTTCCTCCGGTGGCCCGGCCTCCCCGAGGATCGACAGCAACCGGTGATGCAACGCGCCGTCGTCGGCGCGGAGGGGCATCCCAGACCGGATTCAGATGCGCCCGCTCGGTGCCCAGGACCCAGGCCGGGGCGAGCACGTCCAGCACTCGAACCGAGTCCTGGTCCCACCCCCACCGCGACGAAAGCCGTTCAGCGTCCTGCCTCGGTGACCAGGACGCCGCGCGCCAACGGTGCACTCTCCCGCCAATAGAAACCACACCGCCACCAGATCATCCGCAGTGAACCGGGCCGCCGCGGTGCGCTCGATCCTGCATCGTAATACGATCCAACACAGGAGTTCTCACATAGCCTGTGCGAAGCAGCGCAGAGTCCGACACCGGAAGCGCGGCGATGTGCCGCCGTCACGGCCATAGATCAGGTGACAGCAAGGATGTCTGATCGATCGGCACCAGCCCGTCGTCGCAGGCGCGCAGCTTGGTGTAGACCTCGCGCATCGTCTTCCGGTCCGGCACATGTACACCGCCAGCGGCTTTGCGCAGGATCGACACCGTGTTCACCAAGGCGATCGATCCGACCGGCTTCCCCAGGGCCCGGATGCGGTCCAGACGACGCTTCTCCGACATCGCCAGAGTGGCGCCGCCCCGGTCGTCGATGATGACGATGACCTTGTCGCCCGCCTCAGCTTTGACAACGGCGTGGGCGACAACCATCGTCGCGCCGAGATCCTTCGCCATCATCTTGCGCTCGGCCATCGGTAGCTGGCTCAGTCGCCCCACCACCGCCGCCAACTCCGGAGTTTCGTCGTCGGAGAGCAGTTCGATCCAGTCGAGTCGCATCTTCACCCATACGCCGGCCACCGTGCGAAATCGTGAATCACGCTTCGCCTTCTCCAGCACCTCGCTCTCGACGGTTTCCGGGGTGCTGATCCGTCCGACAACGCCGGTCAGGAGGCGTTCTCGGTTGATGGCAAGGAAATTCAGGGCGGGACCGGCATCGATGATCGGTCTCGGGCTCATCCAGCCGAGCCTTCGTCACCATCGCCGTCCGCGTCGTAGAACTCGACGTCGGCGAGATCGCCCAAGTCCTCCCAGACCACAGTAGGCGTGCGCTGTTCGATTCCCTGATCGGTGAGCTCCCGGACGACCGCGTCGGCGGCCATACCCCGCAGGGTCGCCAGGGCCTGCGCAGAGACGACGTTCTCCACATACCCGTCGATAGCGCGGGCGAGGAGCTTCTGCGGTGCGCGCCGTCTGTTGGACTGTTCCTGCAGCGCCTTGTACTGATCCGTCCACCCGAACCGTGCAGCCAGCTTCGGCGTGCTGATCGTCATCCACTGCTCTTTGGTGCCCGCGTCGACGCAGCCGGCCTGGTGCATCGCGATGGCGGCCACCGCGGGCGAGACCTGGAACCATTGGACGAGTTTCGACAGGACGAGCGGGGTGGCGGGGGCGTCTCCGATGACCTCCCTGACACCCGTGACCGGCGCGAGCAGGTGCCGGGCGAAGGCGTCGGCTCGGATCTCCTCGTACCGACGGGGCACGCAGTCCGTGAGCTGCTCGTCGGCCCAGTCCTCGAACAACACGTGCGCCAGCTCGTGCGCCAGGGTGCTGCGCTGGCGCATCGGATGTTCGGTGCGGGCGACAGCAATGAACACCGCCCCCCGCGCGGGGTCACGCATGGTCAAGCCGTGCTCGTCCGGCCCGACATCGAGCACGGCCACGTCGATTCCGGTGGTCTGCTCGATCAGCGCGACCAGGTCGCCGAGGGGCTGGGTTCCCAAGTGATGCTCACGGCGGAATCGGTCCGCCTCCCTGCGGGCGTCGTCTTCTGCGGTCATGAGACGGCGGCGATGCCCTGGTCGTCGAGGTAGGCATCGAGCTCGAGGAAATGCAGCAGCTGCTCACGCATCTGCTCCATGTTCGCACCGCCCGTGGCGCGGGCCGCGCACTGGACGCGGCCGGCCACCGTGGAAGCACCGGTCAGCTCGGCCACGGTGCAGCCGGTGGCCGTGGCGATGGCCAGCAGCTCGTTCATCTTCGCCGACCGCGCATCCGCGATCAGCCGCGAAAGGGTGGGCTGGGAGATGCCGGTCCGCTCGGCCAGAGTGCGCTGACTCATCCCGGCCGAGGTCAGTGCGCGCGCGATCCGCGCGCCCGTCGATGATGCGGTCATCACCATCCCCTTTCTGAATCACTGTTCGTTGATGTGATTCAGTGTATGTTTCCCGAGGTCCCGACGGCAAGGGGCCCGCTCAATGCACCAGAACCGGTCACGACACGGGGCCGCACACTGCGACTCGGCGCCGTATCGGTCGGTGAGGCCGCCCACCGAGGCGAGCGCACCGCCGGCACCTCGTCCGACACGACGGTCGGATCGGTTCGCCCGTCGGGTTGCACTGCGTTGCCGCGGTGCGCCACAGGGCAGGCCCCCGGCACCGTCACCACCACCAGCGTGTACCCCGTCTCAGTCGACGGGACGAGTGCCGGCCGCAGCGATGTCCATCGGCACCCGGCTGCACAGTCCGGCAACCGTCGGCAACCGCCACGGCGCGTACCCATCCGCGGCTCATCCCTCCCGCGTGAGGACCCCACCGGAAACTGGTTTGAGCACTCGAGCTGGCACCGATGCACCGTGTCTTCGAAGGGAAGAAGTCAAGTGCGCAGTCCGGGGTCGACGCGGTCGGCAAGCACGACAGACCTCCACCGAGGATCCGCCGCCGCCCGGGCCTCCCGTAGCCGGTGATCTCTGGGGTCAACTGTTCGCCGGTGACGAGGAAGATCACCCGGCGCCCCGCAACTGTCACGGGCGCGGAAGTGCTGGTGATACTCAATCCTTGTCGGATTACCGTAAACACGATCTGCCCCAACCTATTCCCCGCGATTCTCGTGTCATCGACTGCTCCGACAACGGTCACGTGAGTACCGGCAGGTCCGGCAACAGTCTTTTATGCCGCCTTGTCGGGGTGATCGGAAGGTTGCGCCTGCGGGGGCACGGGAACGCGCTCCCCGCCACGTTGGGGGGCTATTGGGCGGCCACGTCGGCTTTCAGCGTTCTTTCAGCTTGCGTGTGTGACGATCTGGCAAAGTGACCATCAACAAGCGAACAGCGACAGCGGTTTCGTCCCGCGCGCCGTGCACGGCATTGCAAGGCGGGGAAGAAGGGGGGCGTTGGTGATCATTCGTTTTCCGGGTGTGTATCGCCCTCAACATGATTCGCGGCTGCTTGTGGATTCGCTCGGCGACGAGCAGGTGCATGCGGGTACGCGGATTCTGGATTTGTGTGCGGGTGCTGGGGTGGTCAGCGTGTGGGCGACTCGGGCCGGTGCGCGCAGTGTGACCGCGGTCGACGTGTCGCGTCGGGCGTTGGTCAGTACCTGGCTCAATGCGGCGGTGCGCGGGCACCGTGTGCGGGTTGTTCGCGGTGATCTGGTGTCACGAGTACGGCACCGGCGGTTCGACTTGATCGTGGCGAACCCACCTTACGTTCCTGCCGAGCACGATGGGCTGCCGGCGAGGGGGCGTGCGCGGTGCTGGGACGCCGGGCACGAGGGGCGGGCGTTGTTGGACCGGATCTGCGGCGATGCCCCGGACCTCCTTGACGAGGGGGGACGGTTGATTCTCGTGCAATCGACGCTGAGTGGCACGGAGAAGACACGAGTAATGTTGGGGGAACGCGGATTATGCGTTGAGGAAGCACGCCGTGTCCGCGTCCCGTTCGGTCCGGTGCTGCAGGCACGACGTGATCTTCTCGTTGATCGCGGTTTGATTGGGCCACAGCAGTGCACCGAGGAACTCGTGGTGTTCCGGGCGGTCAAATGAGCACCCGCCGGACGCGGTCGGGTGTGCGCGACGCGGGTGATCGAGGTGACCGATGACGCCCTCGGAGTCGTTCGGCCGGGTGGTGCCACTGACCGCGGCGCAGCAGGCGATCTGGCTTGCGCAGCAGCTGACCCCCGAGGTGCCCTACGTCATCGCCCAGTACGTGGATCTGAGCGGGCCCATTGAGGTGGAGAAGCTGTGCGAGGCGCACACGCGGGCGATGGACGAACTGGGCGCGGAGGTCGTGCTGGTCGACGTCGACGGACACCCGCATCAACGTGAGAGGATTCGATCGGCAGGTCAAGTCCTGGTTTTGGACTTCCGCGCCGAACGCGACCCGGCCGAGTTCGCGCGGGAGTGGATGCGACGTGACTGCACGGTCCCACTCGCGATGGATGACGACTCGCTGGTCTTCTCGCGTGTTCTGCGGGTCGGTGACGATCGTGTGTTCTGGTATGCGCGTGCCCACCACCTCGCATTGGATGGATACGCGGCGATGCTGCTGATGCAACGGACCGCGCAGTGGTACGTCGCGGCTCTCGGCGGCGGGGAGCCGGGTCCGCACCGGGTGGTGGGGCCCGAGCAGTTGAGCCGAGCGGATCGGGACTATCGATCGTCGGGGCGGTTCGATGCCGATCGTGAGTACTGGGCCGGGCTCGCCCCTGATCTGCCACCGGTGGTCAGTCTTGCCGGGCGGAGCGCTGCGCCTCGGCCGGCTGTCCGGGTCACCGGCGACCCCATGGCGGTGTCTTCCATGCCGATGCCGGGGGGCCGGTCCGTCCTCGATCGCACCGCTGTCCTCGTGGCGGCGTTCGCCGTCTATTTGGCACGGATGACTGACGTCGACGACGTCATGGTGTCTCTTCCGGTGACGGCCCGCACCACCGGATCGTTGCGGGCGGCGGCGGGCTCGGTCTCGAATGTGGTGCCCTTGGCACTGCCGGGGATCGGGGCCACGACCGTCGAGGAAGCGATCGGAATCGCCCGGGCGGCACTGATCGCGGCGTTGCGCCATCAGCGGTATCGGCGTGAAGACATCGGTCGTGAGCGCGGCACGGCCACTGGTGAGCTCGCCTCGTTCGGCCCCGTGCTGAATTTGATGCTGTTCGAACCGGACATCAGCCTCGGTGCGGTCACCGGTCGCGTGCACGTTCTCACGACCGGTCCGACCGCGGATCTGGCGGTGAACATCTACCCGGGCTCCACGGATCTGATGCCGCGGATCGACTTCGAAGCCAACCCCGCCCTCTACGGCGAGAGGGAACTGAGCAGCCACCACCGCCGGTTTACCCATTTCCTGCAGACATTCGTGACCGTCATCGGTGAGGACTGCGCCGTCGCCGACCTGGAGTTGTTTCTGCCCGGGGAACGCGAGGTCCTGACACCGGCGCGCGGCCCGGCCGATGTCGAACCGGCAACCCTCACACAGTTACTCGCCGCCGCTACCGGTGCATCCGGTGAGCGAATCGCGGTCCGCGACCGCGGACGATCCTTCTCCTACCGGGATCTCGACCGTCATTCGACCGCGTTGGCCGGCAGGCTGCTGGGCGCCGGCATCGGTCCGGAAGATCTCGTGGCGGTTGCCGTACCCCGTTCGTACGAATCGGTGGTCGCCGTGTGGGCGGTCGCCGCCGCTGGCGGAGCCTATGTCCCCGTCGACCCGACGTATCCGCGTGCACGCATCCAGTACATTCTCGACGACTGCACACCTGTTGTCGGCCTGACCTCCTCCGACACTCGGGTCCAGCTGCCGGCCACGCTGCGATGGCTCACCGTCGACCTCGATACCCTCGACGTGCCGCCACCGCGCCCGGTGCGCCCGGTGCGTCGGGAAAATGCCGCGTATGTGATCTACACGTCCGGGTCGACCGGCGCACCCAAGGGTGTCGTCGTCACCCACGACGGCCTGGCCAATCTCGCGCAGGAGATCCGCGACAACTACGCGCTCTCCTCCACCTCGCGGGTCCTGCATTTCGCGTCTCCGAGCTTCGACACGGCTCTGGTCGAAGTCCTCGCCGCGGCCCTGGCCGGTGCCCCCTTGGTGGTGACCCCGCCGGATGTGGTTGGCGGCCAGGAACTGGCCGATCTCCTGCGCGACGAACACGTCACCCATGTGCTGTCGACTCCGTCGGCGCTGGCGACGGTGAACCCTGACGGCCTCGACGACGTGGAACTCGTCCTGGTCGGCGGTGAGGCGTGCCCACCGGAACTGGTGACGCGCTGGGCGCACCACCGGACGATGCGCAATGCCTACGGCCCGACCCAAACCACCTGCAGTGTCACACTCAGCTCCCCGATGACCCCGGATCAGCCGGTGACGATCGGTGCACTGATGCGCGGCGTCGACGCGGTGGTATTGGACCGGAGCCTGCGGCCGCTTCCCTCCGGCGCGGTCGGCGAACTGTATCTCGCCACCCCAGGGTTGGCCCGCGGCTACGCGCACCGAGGCGCGATGACCGCCGGCCGGTTCGTCGCCAATCCGTTCGGCAAACCCGGCTCGCGCCTGTTCCGCACGGGCGACCTGGTCCGATGGACACCCGAGGCGACACTCGAGTACGTCGGCCGCAGCGACGACCAGGTCAAAGTCCGCGGGTTCCGGATCGAACTCGGCGAGATCGACACCGCCCTGCGTGGCCACCCCGATGTGGAGTTCGCGACGACCGTGGTCCATAACAGGGCGGGGGATGCGCTGCTGGTGTCGTATGTGCTGTTGCGGACGTCGTCGGAGGTGACCCCGGCGATGCTGCGGACAGCGGTAGCCCAGCTGCTGCCGGACTACATGGTGCCCGCGGTGATCACCGTCCTGGACGACGTCCCGCTGACGCCGACGAAGAAGCTCGACCGGGCCGCCCTGCCGACCCCAGACTTCGGCCCCGCCGCCGCTTCGGCGCGACCGCCGCGCACACCCGACGAACACGCGGTGGCCGGCGTGCTTACCCGGGTACTGTGCACCGACGTCGTGGACGCGGAATCGTCCTTCTTCGACCTCGGTGGGGACTCACTCTCCGCCACCCGGGTGATCGCGGCACTCAACGCCGATTTCGGCACCCAGTTGGGGGTGCGCGATCTGTTCGAGTTCCCCACCGTCGCCGCCCTCGCCCAGCTTCTCGCCGAGGAACACCCGAAGTCCGGTGAACTCTCCTCGCTGCGCGCGTTCGCAACACAACCGCTGCCCCAAAGGGTCCCACTGGCCCCAGCGCAGCAATTCCTCGACCGCACCGCCACCCGCCCAGCCCTGTACAACCTCCCGTTCACCATCACGATCCGCGGCAACCTCGACCTCGAGGCGCTGCGCGATGCCACCGCCGACGTCCTCGACCGGCACCATCCTCTCCGCACGGTGTATCCCGATTCGGCCGACGGCCCCGCCCAGCGGGTCCTCGACGCCACCGGCGCCGTCCCCGACCTCACCCCGATACACGTCACCGCATCCGAACTTGCGCAACACACCCGGCCCCTGCTGCACCGTAGTTTCGACGTTCGCAGCGAACCGCCGCTGCGGGCCACCCTGTTCGCCACCGGGCCCGAGGAGCACCTGCTCGCGTGCGTGATCCACCACATCTCCGCCGACGGGTGGTCGCTGGCAGTCCTGGCCCGCGACCTGCTGACCGCGTACGCGGCCCGCGCCGCCGGCACAGCACCGAACTGGACACCGCTAGCAGTGCAATACCCGCACTACAGTCTCTGGCGGCACGACCTCCTCGGCGACGACGCCGATCCCGGCAGCCTCGCCGCTCGTCAGATCGACTTCTGGAGAACCGAACTGGCAGGGTTGCCCGGGGAACTGACGCTGCCGGCGGACCGACCACGTCCACAACGGTGGACGTATGCGGCCGGCCGGCTGAGCTTCGCGGTCGACAAAGAAACCCACGCGGCACTGCTGAGCATCGCGCATGCCCGGCGAGCGACCCTGTTCACCGTGCTTCACTCGGCGCTGGCACTGCTCCTCGCACGCCTGTCCTCCCAACGCACGATCGCGATCGGCACACCGACAGCCGGCCGGACCCATCCCGACCTCGACGACGTCGTCGGCATGTTCGTCAACACCCTCGTTCTCCGCTCGACGGTCGACCCGGACACGACCGTTGCTGAGCTTCTCGACCAGTCCCGCGACACCGAGCTGAATGCGTTCGCGCACGCCGACGTCCAGTTCGAGCACCTCGTCGACGTGCTCGACCCGCCCCGGTCGCCGTCGCTGCACCCGTTCTTCCAGGTCGCGTTGTCGCTGAACAACTTCACCGCAGCCACCCTCGACAGCGACGGACTGGAGTTCGAGATCGCACCGCAACCACTGGATATCGCCAAATGCGATCTGCACTTCCATTTCACCGACCACCACAATGCCGATGGTGACCCGGCCGGCATCGACTGTGAACTGGTGTATTCGGCCGACCTGTTCGACCACGACACCGTCGCCGGATTTCTCCCCGTGCTGCGGACCATCCTCGTCGAGGCTGCCGCATGAGGTTGGGCACCGCCCCGACACCGGAGCGGCGGATGCGGTGTCGGTCAGACTGAACACCATGGACCGCCGCAGCCTGCACCCCGGAAACTGGAATGTGCGGGTGCGCTCCGCCGCGGCCGCGGTCCTCGCCGTCACGGTGTGCCTGCTCCTCGCCGGCGGGGCACTGCTGTTCGTGCTGTACCGCAATCTCGAACACTCCGCCCGCGCCGCCGCCGACTCACGGTCCCACCAGATCACCGAGCAACTCCGCACCCAGCCGCCGCAGGAACTCGACGAATCGCTACTCGCGACCGACGGCCAGATCGGGGCCGTCCAAATCCTCGACAACCAGGGAAACGTGCTCGCCACCTCGGCCGGGATTTCGTCGTCACCGGTCCTCGCCTCCCCATTGCCGCCCGGCGAGTCCGCCTACCTCGGAAACCTCCACTTCGGGCACGACCGCGACTACTGGGTGGCCGCCACGGCGCCATGTCCCTCAAGGGGCCGGTCACCGTGATCACCGGAGCCGACCGCGAACCGGTTGAAGGTGTCCTGGCCACTGTCGCGGCGCTGCTCGCGATCGGTGCGCCGGTCGTCATCGGCTTCGTCGCCGCCGCCACCTACCGGCTCATCGGCGCGGCCCTGCGCCCGGTGGAGAGGATCCGCGCCCGGGTGGCGGCGATATCGACCGATCAACTCGACGAGCGGGTTCCCGTGCCGGCGGCCCGCGACGAAATCGCCGATCTCGCGGTCACCATGAACAGCATGCTCGCCCGGCTCGAGGCCGGGCACCTGGCCCAGCGGCGCTTCGTCAGCGACGCCTCCCACGAACTGCGCAGCCCGCTGGCCACCATCACCGCCGCACTCGAACTCGCACATTCGCGCCCCGACCTGATCGACACCGCTTTGGTCGACGAATCGTTGCTTCCCGAAGCCCGGAGAATGCATGCCTTGATCGAAGATCTTCTCCTGCTCGCGCGCGCCGACGAAGACGCACTGACCCACCTGCGCGTCGACGTCGATATCGACGACCTGATCCTCGCCGAACGCGCCCGCCTCCGAGACCTTCCCGGCATCACGGTCACCGCCACCGTTCACCCCGTCCGGGTGGTCGGCGACCCACAGCAGCTGGCTCGGCTGGTCCGTAATCTCGTCGACAACGCCGCCCGCCACGCGCACACCCGAATCACCCTCGCCTGCCGAAAGAGTGAGGAGAACGCCGTCATCGAGGTGGCCGACGACGGGCCTGGCATCGCGGCGGCGGACCGCACCCGGATCTTCGAACGGTTCGTCCGCCTCGACACTCCCCGAACCCGCGAATTCGGTGGTTCCGGACTCGGTCTCGCCATTGCCGCGGAGATCGTTGCCGCACATCACGGGTCGATCGACATCCTCGACCGGGAGGGCGGGGGTGCGCAGTTCGTGGTCACCCTCCCGGTCAGCGACGACCGCTACGTCTCCGACGGCATCGAATAACCCACACCCCGGACCGTGTCGATGCTCGTCGTGCCGAACGGGGCATCAATCTTGCGCCGAAGGTAGCCGATGTAGACCTCGACGATGTTGTCGTCGCCCTCGTAGTTGACATCCCAAACAGATTGCAGAATGTCCTGTTTGGTGACGACCGATCCGGCGTGGCGCATCAGGAACTCGAGCACGCTGTACTCGCGGGGCGTGAGCTGGAGGCGGGCGTCCCCGCGGGTGACCCGCCGCATGGCCGGGTCCAACTCCAGCCCCGCAGCACTGAGAACCGGGGGCCGCGGCGGAGCCCCACGTCGCACCAGCGCCCGCAACCGGGCCACCAGCACCACGAACGAGAACGGTTTGACCAGATAGTCGTCGGCACCGAGGTCGAACGCATCGGCGAGGTCGTACTCGCCGTCCTTGGCCGAGAGCATCAACACCGGCGTCCACACCTGCTGCCGACGCATCTCCCGCACCACGTCGTACCCGTGTTTGCCGGGCAACATGATGTCGAGAACCACCACATCGAAGCCGCCCCCGACCGCAGCCGCCAACCCGGCCACACCATCGTGCTCGACCTGCACAGTGCACCCGTCGGCAGTCAGGCCGCGCCGCACCGTCTCGGCCAGGCGCGTTTCGTCCTCGACCAACAACACCCGCACCGCCGCCTCCTCCAACAACATTCCGTAATCAGTGGACCCCAACGGTACGACCAGCGCGGTCACCGCCCCCTACCGAACCCGGACCGAACGAAGGTGCTGCGCCTGCAAACTTCCCGACCAGCGCCCAAGGATGACGCTCGCGTGCGAAGGTCAGCGTGTCGGCGGCCATCGAAGATTGCCGGTGCTGCGATGAGCGACCACACAAGGCAATCATTCTCGAAGTCGCAATGGAGCCAGGTGCGCCGTGGTGATCGACAGTTCATCGAAAGCATCAGTGCAGTAGGACTCCCGCACCGTGCGCTCTTCAATCGACCGGGACACCGCCATCACCTGCTTTTCCAGTGCCGACGTCAGCGCAGTCGCCCCGGTCTACTCACGTCCGCACCCGGGCTACATCGACCCCTGTGTTCTGGGCGAAGTCGTCCCGGGCTGTGTCCGGTGCCATCCCGACAGTCGCCAAACCCAGCAGAACCCCCGCCAGCGCAAGCACCAGCGGCGCGGTTGCCGGGGTACCACCGACAGCGCCGGTCGATGCCAGCCACAGATGTTCCCAGCCAGGCAGCTCCGCCCATGCGTACTTGTGGTTGAGGACCCCGGTGTCGAGGTTGGCGCTCACGTGCTCATACACCCCGAACAGAGCCGCCGGAGCGGCGCACAGAGCAACGATCCGGGCCTGCACGATGGCGATCCGTGAGCGGTTGAACACGACGATCAACGCCGAGCAGACGAGCACACCCAGCACAATCCACGGCACGATCTGCTCGGTGCTCTTCCAGTGCCGCAACGACGCCAGCTCAACCGCGACGAACGCGCATGAGAGCACCGACAGCGCGAGCAGTGCCGCCTGAAACCGCGCGACGATCCGCGCTGGACGCACGCCGCCGCGGTCCGGGGCAACCACCTCATCGTCCATGCCCGCTCATCTCCTACTGTGGGGCCAGAACACTCAAAATGGCGTCCAACGTCTGTTGATCGATGCCGTATTTGCCCAATTCCTTGGTCAGGGTGTCGGACATCGTGTCGGGATTGTAGGGGCCGTATTCCGTGACCTCCTTCGCCCACTTACCCGCGTTGCTGACCCCGGCTGCCTCGAACGCCGCCTGAATCTGACTCTCGCTTGCCGTGTTCGGATCAACCTGAGCAACGTTCGCGGCACTGCCGCCTGGGGGCATGGTGGAGGACGCAACCACCGACGTCGTCGGACTCGCCGACGACCCGGTGCCGCTGCCGTTGGAGCCGCATCCTGCAAGCAGGCCGGCGGCAATCAGAACCGGGAGGCCGAACTGGACGATCTTTTTCGTCATAGTGGTCAACCTACTTTCACTGTCCGGCAGCACCCTGGCTGTCGGCTGGGAACAAGCTGGCAGAGCGCCGCCCGGGCCGCGACCGTCTCTCCGGGGGAGGTTGCCATCAGACCCTGTTGACATGATCGCCATGATTCGCGCTGGCCGCTGAAGAAATGCTGAATGTAGCGCCTGGCGTTGACAGGCGTCACCACCAGTCGAACCTTATCGGAGCGAGACCGGCGTCCCAGCGCGTGTCCGGCATCGGCCGGAGCCCGTCCCTAGAGCGGACCCAACCACGGGCGTCCCCGGCGCACCGAGCGGCGGATTCGGCCCGCCCCGGCGAGGAAGCCGTGCAGAGCGACGCGGATGATCTCGCTCCGGCTGGTGGACGGTCGCGGCAACCAATCGGTTGTGTCGCCGGGTCGCCGATTAGACCCAGCGGAGCCGGGGTGCACCTGATGCCCCTGTCCATCTGGACGCCTCGAACAGCGACCGCGGGGGCCGTTGGCTGTTCTCGTGAACGCCTTGGCTGGGGTGTCTGGGGGCATGGCCGTCGATGCGGTTTATGAGCTGCTCCCCGCCGGGCGCAAAGGTGACATTGTTTCAGCGGCAAAGCCAGCGCGCGCATCGGTGCCGTGTGTAGACATCGTCCCCCGCCACTTGCGCAGCGCAGGGTCGTCATCGCTCGAACAGGCCTACCGTGGGGAGTACCACCAGCGCGAACCGAGTTCCGCTGGTATCGAGTGAGACGTCAACAACGGTGGTGAGAACGATGTCGCAGCAAATGATGGACATGATGCACATGTTCATGAGTTGGATGCAAAGCATGGGCTGGTCGATGCCGATGTGGATGCCGATGCCGATGATGTGAGCCCCGTGGGTGCCGGTGTCGCCGGGAGCCGTCACAGTCGCGGTGTGCCGGCCCGTGGCCTCTTGGACCCGGACGGCCTTGGCCTCGATGTCGCGGCGGCCCGCCTGGTGAAGCGCCGCGCTGATCTGGCCGCGCGTCAGTCGAAGCCCGTTGCTTCCTCGGCCACGGCGTTCTATCCCGATCCGGTGGCGAGAACACCGCCGACACTGCTACAGAACCGTCGGAAATGCACCGGGTCAGCGTTCCCCTTTGCCGTGAGCGCCGAAATTAGATCCGGGCGGGAGCACACGCAGAATGATCCCAGGCGAGAGCGGCACGGGTACCATCCCCGTCGTGACAGCAGTCGACGTCCTGACCGAAATTGTGATTGAGACATTACGTCGCCGCCTACGTATCCGACCCAGGCAACTCAACCCAGTGGTACGTGAACATCAAAGCAGTACAGTGGAAATCGCCGAAGCCGGCGATGCCGGGATCACGTATTGAGTTCATCGCTCAATTCCTCGGCCGAACCCTGACATACACCTACGAGGTCACCGAGCTGGTCCCGGACGAGCGCTTCGTCATGCGGACGGCCGAGGGTCCGTTTCCCATGGAGACAACCTATGCCTGGACGGACAGTGCCGACGGAAACACCCGGATGACGCTACGCAACCACGTTGAACCATCAGGGTTTTCGCGCCTAGCAGCACCGATAGTGGCGATGGCGATGCGCCGGGCCAACAGCAAGGATCTTGCCCGGCTCAAAGCGATACTCGAGGCGTCCTGACCCGGATCCGTCGCCGAAACGGACGGTCATTGCACCGTACCGGCTCGACGAGCCCCTGCACGGCAGTAGCACTCACTCCTTGCCGCGGGCGAGAACACCGGCCAGGCCGATCCGGTGAAGCCGTTGCGCAGCAGGGCCTCCGGCTGCGCACCTGACAAGCCTGAAGACCAAAAGTCACGCGCACTTCGACAGCCCCACACTGTCCGCTCCGCCCCTCCGACACGGGGGCGCAGTCCGACGCACACTGTTGATCGCGGTAAACACACCGGCACCAACGACTCCCCTTCGTGATCAACTGTCCGCCCACGGATTCACGGGATGCCTCCCTTTTCCGCCCGAATAGAGAAGTTCACCGGCAGGGCACACGGGAATCGCCGGCTCCGCAACGTCCGGCCCTCGACCGGTCTTCGGGACGTGGGTTGACACCCTGCTCTGCCACCACCGCGATCAGGCCATCCACCGGAGCCCGGTCGTGTGGACGCAGGCACCACGGAATGGGTCGCAGCGCGTGATGATGAGGTGATGCGGATCTGGATGCTGGTCGAACTCGAACCCGGATACGAGCGTCCGCATGTCGGAGACCGAATCGAAGCCACTACCGCATGGTGTCGGCCGGAGATGCTGCCAGCAGAAGTGGTGAGCTGGGACGTACCTGTCCAGGTCGAACGCGTCGCCACGAACCTTCCCGGTGAGCACGACTGGGTGGCCCACTGCAATGAACGCGTCTCCGCGCTGCTCTCGGCCTGGAAGGAATCGGAGGGACCCACCGCGATCTCCGGCTGCCTAATGTACGAGAGATACCTGCACTTGTTCCACCACGTTGCGCGGACGACGCGTGGTCGTATTGTTCGCCACGCCTGCATTACTCGAGACGCACACCGCACCCCGACCTCGCACGGGGGCTACTCGGTGAACCCGTCGGGACCGCCCACCTTCACCGAACGCAGCGACGTGCCGCCGGACAGGACCGTGACGTGGGACTGCGTCGAACTCGACACCGACGACGAGTAGGTCGCAGGCCGTCGGTGAGGTGCGGTTCCGCGGATAACCGGGATACCTCGCACGAGAACCGGGCGGCGTCGCGGTCACCGGCCAGTTGCACCAACCGGCCCCCGCGAGCTGCGGCCGACGAGCTGGTGGGGCGGCCTGCGTTCGATCCCATACTTGGGTGGTGCCCGACCCTGGGCACTACGACACAGCCCAATCGACGCTCGCGGGCAGACACCTACCCGGCAGCCTTCCGCAGGCGTCGTTCGACAGCATCACTGCCTCCCGGGGACGCAGCGACGTGCTGCTGCCGGTGACAGTCACCTGCTGTCAGTTTCAACAGTTCCCTACACGGACTCCAGAGGAGCAGTCGTTTGTGCAGACTTCATCCGAATGGGAGGCGGCAACAGTCATGTGCACAACGCGATCATCAGTGGCCTGGCGGCGGATTCCCTCCAGCCACGAATCCAGGCCACCCCTCCGGTGGTGGTTGCCATGAGCGTCGTCGATGCTCCCGTCCTACCCTGAATTGAGGCCGCCGGGAAATGGTCGGCGGTGCCGTCGTCGACCGCCGAAGGAGTCCCGTGTCCGGTGACACAGATCCGGAACTCACTCCCGCCCCGCGTGGTCGGATCACCCACATGCTCAGCGCCCGCCCGTTGCTGCTCCTCGCGTTCGCGTTCGCGGTCATGGCGGACCCCGTCTCCTCCGTGGCGTACGCCATCGAGGCTGCACTGCGAGCCCTGGGCGGTGATCTCGCTCTGCTGATCCCGACCATGGGAGCAGTCGTTGCCATCATCGCGGTGGTGAGCGTGAACTACCAGCAGCTGATTGCCCGCTACCCGCAGGGCGGCGGCGCGGCGGCGGCCATCGGCGAGGCCTTCGGCGAAGGCTGGGCGTTCGTCCCTATCGCAGCCCTCGTCGTCGATTTCGTCCTGACGATTGCCATCAGTGTGTCGGCCGGGGCATCCGCGATGATTGCATACTTCCCGTCGCTCAGAGCCGAGCGGCTGCTCCTGGCCCTGGCATTGATCCTGGTCGTCGCAGCAATGACCTGGTTCGGACACCTGGGCCGGCTGGTATTCGCGGTGATGACCATCGCCTTCATCGCCGTGACGATCACCGTGTTGCTGTACGGGTGGGGTGCGCCGCCGCAGCCGGTGGGCACAATCGCAGCCACCCCGAGCAACCAGCCCCTCCTCGCAATGGCATTGGCGTTCCCCGTAGCGATGGCCCTGGCAACCGGCGTGGAGGCACCCTCGTCCGCAATCGCACAACTCGGCCAACTCGATGACGCCGGCCGCCGCAGGTTCGGGAAGACCACATTGTGGACGATGCTCGGCATCGTCGGAACCATCACGATGGGACTGACCATCGAGGCGCACCATCTACAGATCGGGATCCCCACAACCGACACCACCCAGATCGCAGAACTCGCCCGGATAGCCGCACCTGCCCCGGTATTCGCAGCGTTTCAGCTCGTGACGGCGTTACTGCTGCTCTCGGCGGCCAGCTCCTCCTTCCAGGCCGGCCCGGGACTACTCAAAGCCCTTGCCCGCCACACCGACCCCGAGGGCCGCAGCACCGGCATCCTGCCACCACTGCTCGGGCAAACCAACCTCCGATACACCCCGTACACCGGGGTCGCACTGTTCACCGTCATCGCCGCGGCCGTCACCGCCGCCGCTCGCGGCGAAGATCAAACGCTGGTCCTCTTCTACGCCGTGTCGGTATTCTTGAGCTTCCTCGCCGGCCTGGTGGCCATGGCCGTGTTTTCCCACCGTGAGCGCAGACCCGGCCGCCTGCTCCTCAATGTCGCCGGCGCCGTCGTGGTCGGCTTCACGTTGCTGATCAATCTCGCTCGCGGGGAACCGGTGTTCAGTCTCCTCGCCGCCGTACTCATCGCCGGCGTGCTTCACCGTCTGTGGGTCCGTGCCGGCCGTCCCCGCGGCGTCCACGCCGCCCTCACCCTCACCCCACCCCGCTCGTAGGACTCGGACCACCGACGCCGAGCACGCAGTACCGATCGCAGGAATTCACACCTACGCGGCATCGACGAATGAACCGCGAGTATCTCCGAAGCCCCAAGTGGCCCAAATCGCTCCGGCCGATGCCGCACCTCCTATGGTCGCTGGATCAAAACGAACACTGGTGCGGATTCTCCAGCTGCGAGGCGATTGGACCATGGCACGTTGAACCTGCGCTCGAGGTCAGGCGAACGCGTTCGACGACAACTCGATCAGCATCGGTGGCATGTTGGCCACCCGGGCCGCGCTCGGCCGACCTCTCCGACCGTGCCGCTCGGCTGGAGTGCTTCCCGCCCCGGCACCGGTGCCTGCCCGAATTTCCTCGTTCGAGCGGCGGCGGGGTGAGTAGCATCGAAGTGGTATTGCAGTGGCGGAGGGGCTCGCCACCAACTGCGGATCCCGCCAACGGTCCCTACCTTCGCACGACGAATGCGCAAAAGGTAGGTGCCCATCATGACCCTCCACCGACACAACCCACGATTTCTACGCACCCCGAATCGGGTGGCGCTGGCCGGGGATTGGCACGCCAACACCGACTACGCGGTGGAGGCCATCGCGCACGCCCGCAGACGCAATGCCGATGTGGTGATTCATCTCGGTGACTTCGGGTTCCACTTCAAGCGCGACTATCTGAACGCGCTCGACCGCGCCCTCACCCGGCATCATCTGGTGCTCGGATTCGTCGAGGGCAACCACGAGAACTTCGACTGGCTGCTGGCCCAGCCGGTGACCGCGGACGGGTTGCGGCACCTGCGGCAGCGGATCGTGCACCTGCCGCGGGGCCTGCGGTGGCGGTGGGGGGACACCCGGTGCCTGGCCGTCGGCGGTGCGCATTCGATCGACAGTTTCCTGCGGACCCCGCAGGTGACGTGGTGGCCGCAGGAGGAGATCACCGCTGAGCAAGCACGCAGCATCACCGACGGTGGTTCGGGGGTGGATGCGATGTTCTGCCACGATTGCCCGGCAGGGATCGCGGTTCCCGGGATGGAGCGGGACCGCTTCGGGTTCCCGGCCGAGTCGGTCGCCGCCTCCGAACGCCACCGTCAGGTGTTGCGCGGAATCGTCGACGGTGTACAGCCGACCCGGTTGTGGCACGGTCATTTCCACCACCGCTATCAGGCGGTTCTCGACGGCGACGGATACCGGACCGTGATCGACGGACTCGGCCGGGACAAGGACCCGATCGACAACAACATGGTCGTGGTGAACCTCGCCGCCCTCGGTCACCATCAGGCGGCCTCACGCAACCGGCAGATCCGGGCGGAGCACACAATGCTGTCCCCCGATGAGGAGAGCGAGCCACCGACGCTGTCGGTCCCACTCCGATGAGGCCAAAAATGCCGAGCCGGGTCGCCGGACCGCCGGACCGCCGGGCGCATCGACTCACCGGCGCGAACGGTCAGGTCGGTTTCTGGTCGTAGAGGTCGACGTGCCAGGTGCCGTCGTGGTGAGTGAGTTCGTTCCAGCAGGCGGTGCGCTGCCGATGCCGGTGAGAATGGGGTCCAGGCGGGCCAGCAGGGCCCGGTTGACCGCGTCTTGGGAGACCAGCACCCTCGGCCAGGTGCCGGTCTCGGCGACCAGAGCACGGAACGCGGTGAGGACGCGGTCGGACAGGGCATCGGCGCTCTCGACTCCGGGGTGGCCGTCGACGCTGCCGAACTCATCGATGACGTCTGCCTTCACGGCCCCGGTCCAGGGCCGGTAGTCCCGATCGTTCAGCCGGTCGTCGACCAGGACCGCCTTATCGGAGGCGCCCGCGATTTCCTCGGCCGTCGCCACGGCCCGCCGCAGGGAACTGGAGATGACCACGGCCGGGTGTTTCGTCGCGAGCAGGGCGGCGAGCCGGCGGGCTTCGGTCGCGGCCCACTTGGGACTGCCCCGGCTCTGGTTGACACCTGACCCGTGAGGGATCCACCCTCACGGTGAAAGGATGATCGACATGCCGAAGCCGTACCCGGAGGAGTTCCGCCGCGACGTCGTCGCCGTGGCCCGCAAACGCGAAGCCCCGCTGGAGCAGATCGCGAAGGATTTCGGGATCTCCGAGACCTGTCTGAAGAACTGGCTGCGCAAGGCCGACATCGAGGACGGCACCCGGCCCGGCCTCACACGGGACGAATCCGACGAGCTCCGCGAGGCCCGCAAACGTATCCGGCTGCTCGAACAGGAGGCGGAGGTGATGCGTCGGGCGGTGGCCTACCTATCGAGGGATGTCAACCCGTTACCCTTTTCGTAGTCGGAAACAACCCGCTTCCGACCACTGAACTGGACACCTCGGCATGACTACGTCAACCTGTCGCACAATGATCAATTTTGTGATGTCACCGAGGTGGACAGGCGATGAGTGATCGCTGATAGGGGCCGGACCCGCACATACAGGCCGTCGTAACGTGGATGCCGAGACTCACTCGCCACACCCAGCCAGTGCACCACATCTCTTTCCCACGAGAGGATGCGATGACAGTCCCGACACACGAACAAATCGAAGTCTTCCTCGGCGTCGACGTAGGCAAGGGACAACACCACGCCGTCGCCGTATCCCGCACCGGCACCATTCTGTTCGACCGGACACTACCCAACGACGAAACCCGCCTCCGCGAACTGATCGGCACACTCACCCACCACGGCCCGACAATCCTCGTCGTCGATCAACCCGCCACCATCGGCGCACTCGCCGTCGCAGTCGCCCAAGACATGGGCATCGCCGTCGGCTACCTCCCAGGACTGGCGATGCGACGCATCGCCGACCTCTACCCCGGCGAAGCGAAGACCGACAAGAAAGACGCCGCGATCATCGCCGACGCGGCACGCACACTCCCACACGCGATCCGACACCTGAAGACGACGGACACACAGGTCGCCGAACTGTCGATCCTCAGCGGATTCGACGACGACCTCGCCATGCAGATCACGGCCACCAGCAACCGACTTCACGGCTTGCTCACCCAGATCCATCCCGCACTCGAACGCGCCATCGGCCGGCACATCGCCCACCCTGCCATCCTCGACCTGGTCGAGCACTACCCGACCCCAGCTCAGATCCGCCGGCTCGGACACGCCCGCCTCAGGACACGGCTGAGCAAGAAGGCCCCACGCATGGGAGCAAGACTGGCCGGCGACATCACCACCGCTATCTCCGAACAGAACGTGGTCGTCATCGGAACCAGTGCCGCCGAGACCGTCATTCCGAAACTTGCAGAGCAACTTTCATCACTGCAGCGGCAACGATCAGACGTCGCGGCCAAAGTCGAAGCGCTGGTCGAAGCGCACCCTCTTCACCCGGTCCTGACCTCGATGCCCGGAGTCGGGATCAGGACCACCGCCCGCATCATCACCGAAACCTCCGGCAAACACTTCGCCACCGCCGGCCACCTCGCCGCCTACGCCGGCCTCGCACCGGTCACCCGCCGATCCGGATCCTCGATCCGCGGTGAGCACCGATCACGACGCGGCAACAAGAAACTCAAACGCGTGCTCTACCTGTCCGCGTTCGCAGCCCTGCAAGACCCCGACTCACGCGACTACTACGACCGCAAACGAGCCCAGGGCAAAAGCTACAACCAAGCCCTCGTCGCACTCGCACGTCGCCGCTGCGACGTACTCTTCGCAATGCTCCGCGACGGCACCACCTATCAAGCCCATCCGCGACCCTCAGCTGCTTGACGAACAGCATAGGGGCACAAAATGATGTTCCCGCTGGTCCGTGACCTTGCCGCCGACGGTATCGCCGTCGCGGTGACCTGCCGGGTGCTGGGATTCTCCCGGCAAGCGTTCTACAAGTGGAACACCGATCCCGTGTCCCGACGGGACTGGGACGATGCCCATCTGATCAACGCCGCACTCGATATCCACGCCGGCGATCCGGAATTCGGGTACCGGTTCATCGCCGACGAACTACCCGCCCACGGCATCGTCGCCGGCGAGAACCGCGTCCACCGGCTGTGTTCGCAGCAGCGGATCTTCTCGGTGTTCGCCAAGAAACGAGGACTACATCGTCGATCCGGGCCGCCGGTCCATGACGACCTCGTCAGGCGGCAGTTCAGCGCCCAGCAGCCCGATCGGTTGTGGTTGACCGACATCACCGAGCACTGGACCGATGAGGGC